>JBDLHZ010000058.1:0-10067 GCA_039715135.1 Verrucomicrobiota bacterium | reverse complement strand
AACGCTCGTTATGTGGTAAGTTTGTTTCCGGTGTTTGTGGATTGGTTTTTCATGGTGGAGAACCTGATGCCGGATGAAAAAGGAAAACTCCTGCGTCGCCAAGGCTGTGCAGGAGTAAACAAAGGAGAAAGAAGATGAGAAAGACAAGTATGATGGCAGTGGTGCTTCTGGCTGCGATTTCCGTGGCGCAGGCGACCTATATTGATAAGGACTTCGACGCCTTGAATAGTGGTACATATACTGCGGCGGCTGATGCCTTCGAGCTCGGCGCAGCTTCCATGACTGCCGGTGGCGGCAGTGTGGTGTACCAAGTCGAGGATGCTACCGCGAAATTCGGTGCCGGCCAATCCGTGCGGTTGTACGATGGAAGCACAAGCTCAAGAAACCTCATCTTATATGACGAGGCAGGTAGCTACACGGATACTACGGGTGTGTTTGAGTTTGACTTCTACTTCAAAACACAGGCTGGCTGGACTGCCCAATATATGGATCTCAAGGTGTTTAATTCGACTGGAGCAGACGCTATGTTCTTTCGGTTTGATGGCACTATGCTGAGGTATTACGATGGTTCCACCTGGCAAGACCATGCCGGTATTGTTACGCCTGATGTCAAGCATACCTTGCGTGCCGAGTTTGATCACTCCCTCGGATCCAGGGGTCGGATCGACCTTTACGTGGATGGCGGCTTCCTGAACACCTACGCCCTCCGAAATGCTTCGACCGACATCAACAGCGTGCAATTTTATGGTTCTGCCGCTCGCCAGACGGATATGAGCATTGACAATCTTCAGGTTGTTCCGGAGCCGGCCACGATGGGTCTGCTTGGCCTGGGCGGTTTGGGTGCCTTGGTGATTCGCAGGATGCGCGGTTAGTTTCTTCGCACAGTCGGATTGCAACCAAGGGAAGGGGGCCTCTCTAATGATTTATTATGGAGAGGCTCTCTCGTGTTGGGCGCGTACATCTGGCGCGACATGTGCCCGTGTATTTAGCCAGCGGTAAATGCGTAGGTTGCGGGACTATGCCGGTAATGTTTCAACACCCAAGGCCTAGGCGTGTCTAATATCGAATTAGGGTAAAAGGAGTGGACGTTGAGAAAAAGAAGATTACTACCGGGAATCATGGCGGTTTTGGCCGCAGTTGCGGCGCAGGCGGTCTCCTACCTTGATGAGGATTTTGATGCGTTGACTGCAGCCACGTATTATGCCAACGCCCTCCCGCCCGCAGGGCCTAGCCTTGTCGGTGGCGAGGTATGGGCATCCGATGCCAGTGCCAACGTTCAATATTCGATCACGGACGGTACGTCTTGCTTCGGCGCAGGAGCAGGCCAGGCCTTGCGGCTTTACGACAGCACGACATCCGGTGATTTCTATTTAGTGTACGAGAAGGATGCGGTTAGCGGCGCTGGAGTATTCGAATTCGACTATTACCTCGAGACGCACGCGGGCTGGGTCGATCCATGGCTGGACATCAAGCTGTATGATTCCGCCGGCTTGACAGACAGTATCTTTATTCGGCTGCAAGGTACCACGTTGAGATATTACGATGGTAGTTGGCAAGACCATGCCGGAGCCATTGCATACGACACCCATCAGACCTTGAGGGTTGAGTTTGATACCGCTGGTTCTGGTAGCGCCACCGTGAAGCTGGATGGTGCAATCCTGGGTACCTACGACTTCAGGAACGCCGGGGATGTGCAAGAGGTGCGGCTGTATGATGGCGCCGCCAACCAGACGGATGTCTACATTGACAACCTCCAGCTTTTCAAGACCTCGCTTCCGGGTTCCCCCCTCCCGTTCCACGAAACGTTCGAAACCAATGCGCCCATGGCCGGCGCTCTCGGAACGCTTCATGGGCAGCACGGCTGGAGCGATCCCTCCTCGAACGCCCTCGTGCAATCTTCCGAATCGTGGGAATTCGACCAGGCGGTGTCCATCGGCAGCACGGAAATACTCCAAGGTGTTGGCGAGGCCGGCGATACGAATGTCCAGCTTGTCTTTGCATGGAACCCGGTGGCAGGCAATCTGGATGCGACGGAAATCCCGCCCGACGCCACGGTGGTGTTTTGGGCCAATGCCGACGGGGGGCTTTCCGCCTACAGCAATCAGGTTCCCATTGAGATTTCCGGGGTTTCCGCCCAAACCGGACAATGGAGCCGGATCCTGGTCCAAAGTGATTATGTTGCAAAGGAGTGGTCCCTATGGCTGGATGGGACGCAAGTCATCGACCGGTTTGGCTTCTACGACAGCAGCCTGTCGCATTTAACGGAGATTGCTTTCAGGAGCGACAACCATCTGGTTTCGGCCTATGTCGATGATGTTCTGGTGGACACCAATTTGTGGGCTCCCCAGCCCGGCGACACGGACGGCGACGGCCTCGATGACGATTGGGAGATGCTCTATTTCCGTAGTCCGCACACCCTCTCTTCCGGGGCCGGGGATTATGATTCCGACGGCATGAGCGACGGCGAGGAGGAGATTGCCTATACCGATCCGACGGACGGCAACTCCGCTTTCGGGATAGTCGATGGAACGCTGCTCGGAACTGCGGAATATGTCATCTATTGGCCGAGCGCGGCGGGGCGCGTCTATGCGGTCGATTCCTCGACCAATCTGGTGGATGGAATCTGGAGCAATATTGAAAGCAACATTGCCGCCACGCCGCCGGAAAACACCTATACGGTGCTGGTGGACTCCGTGGAAGCGAAGTTTATCCGCGTAGAGGCGAGCAAGGAATAGGTGGAAAAATGATCGCGAAAAAAACAGCATACAGACTGTGTCTGGCCCATTTTACGTTGCTTATGGTTTTCATGCTCCATTCGACGGGCGTTGCATCGCCGCGCACCCGGTCCGAATGGATTGCGGAGTATAATGCACTCGATGCGGCTGTCGGGACGCAAAATGCCATAGATCCGGATTCCGCCGTGCTGGCCTGGGGCGAAAGCTATACGCTTTCTTCGTACCTAAACATGTACGAGGCCACCCAGGATACGAAGCACCTCGATTCGTTCGTTTCGCACTTTGATATCATGGTCGGAAACATGGACGATGCCGACGCCGACGGGTATGACGGTTGGGATACCGGCCGTTATTCTTTAAATGTCATGCAAAATGGCGGAGCCGAAGAGGTTGCGTCCGCAGACTTCGGTAGGAATACGCTTTATTTTTCGGAGGATTTCGAGACGCCCAATGGTTCCGATCCCACCTTGCCGGATGGCTGGACCCGCACCGGCGGTGCGGATCCGGCGACGGCTTTTCTCGACAGTGGCAATGCGGATACGGGCATCTACGGATGCACCATGAGCAGCGACAACGACGGCTCGGTGGAGATGCTGAGGAAGGATCTGCCCGGATATGAAGCAGATGCGCTTTACGTGCTCAGGTTCCGCGGGAAAGTATCCGGGACAGACATTGGCCGGGGTATATGTGTGGTACAGCAGCTGGGGGTGGCTTATCTCGGGTCGGTTTCTTTCAAAAACAGGGACGATTGGGAGGAGCATCAATTTATATTCCGTGCACCGGCCAGTGGCGGCACTCTGCAAATCCTGTTCTATAATGACCGGGAAGACGTCTCTGGCTTTTCGGCCCATTACGACAATCTGGAAGTCTATCGCCTGGATGCGGGCGGGCTGCTCCCGCAACACTGGACTCGCTGGGGGGCGACAACCAACACCGCCTACATCGATTATGATCCGGCCAATGTGACTGCGGGGTATGCAGGATTCGCGGTTGAAACCGATCCGGGGGCTGGCTCGCAAATATTGCAGGCGCCCTTGCAAAACCTGTTGGTCGACGACAACCCAAACTATGAACCCGGCATCGAATATACGGTTGTCTGCGATGCGAAAACCACGGCTCCAGATGTTGGGTGGAAACTGCTCGTATATGATTCTACCGCCTCCGAGGTTTTGATGACAATGTCCGGAAACAATACCGTATGGGCTTCTTTCGAGGGGAGCTTCACGGCGCCGGCTGATCCGGGGCATGACGTCCAGGTGCTTCTGTACCACAATAATGTCAATATCTCCGGTGCGGCGCATTTCGATTATATAGACATTTATCAATTTGCGGAATATGCGGTGCATGACGGCATGATTGCGGCACCGGTCGCAAAGTTCATCATGATGGCCAGCCGGGGCCAGATGCCGGTATCGTACCAGGCTTCCGCATCCAACTATCTGGGGGTTCTGGAAAACCATCTCATTCCCAACTGGGATTCCACCCTGCAGGCCATCGATGGTTCGCGAAGCGTCTACGTTGCTCCGGACGATGGATCGTTGGACGAGCCGAACGATTCGCTGCCCCACAACCAGTATCTGGCCTTGGCTTCGGCGTATGCGTTCCTCTCCCGCGCCGACCTGACCAACAGCCTGGTGTATGCCGATCGCGCCGAAGAGCTGGTAAACACCTTTTCCAACGAGTTGCGGGTCGTTACGGACAATGCCTACGAATGGAACTATTGGGACGAGTTGCTCCCCGACGACGATGCGCCGTGGTATGGTCGAGTCGAGGACATTTCGCACGCGAACGTCGATCTCATTGCGGCGATTGCCTGCCGCCAGGCAAACATTGCCTTTGCCGACACCGACATGGAACGCTTTGCCAATACGTTTATCCATAAGGTTTGGGACGGCGATCCGGTTACCCCCGAACTCAGCTGGCGGATCGACGGTAGCTCAATCGCTCCGAAAGCCTATGTAGATGGCTGGATCGGATTGGGAGCCTATGATCCCCAAATCTACGATATCGCGAAAACCATCTATGACGCTGGATGGGAATTCGGTGCATATCCCATGGCGGTGCTGGCTGAAATCATCAAAGGGGTTTTGGTATTCAACGAAACGTTTGAGACACCGGATTCCGGGGACGGCACCCTGCCGGAGGGTTGGTTCCGCCTGGGTTCGACCTCTTCGACGGCCTACCTTGATTCCGGCAACGCTTTCGAGGGAGGCAGCGGACTGACCGTCGAGACGGACGGCGGTGGTTGGCGCGTTCTCGAGACCCCGCTGGCCGGATATGATCCGGGCATGTACTACCAGGTCCGGGCAATGGGGAGAAAGAGCGGGAATCCTTCTGTGAACGGAAGGCTGGAGGTTTACGACTATACAACCGCCACGGTTTTGGGCGAGGCCGTCTTTACGGATGCCGATTGGAAGCTGGGCGTTGTGGAATTTACATCGCCTTTGGCTTCCGGAAACGACATCAGGATCCGCCTGTATACGAGCAGCTATGCGAGTGGCGGAGTTGTCCACTTCGACAATGTGGAGGTGCGCACGGGGCTTAAGCCCGGCGGCCCGACGGCTTGCATTATTCGTTAGCGGCTCGCTCGTAGTGCCTACAGAGGAAGGTTCCAATGCGGCTACGCGGCCAATGACGGATTCAGTTGCCGATTGAGTTAAACGACCCATATTAAAGGATGAGGCACACAAAGTGTGTTATGGAGGTTTCCGGGACATCTCTGGCAAAATAATTCATAATTTATCCTTGATAGAGCGATGATATTTGCTATAAACGCGATACATGGGTGCGAGATGTCCAATGATGGATGCCCAGATGTTTAAGGGTTAATGTGTGGGCGCACTCGATATGTGGCGGTTAAAATTTCCGGCATCGTAGATCGGTTCTTCGGGGTGAAGGGCGGGTGCCGGATGAAGAAGGAAAATCCTGTGTCGGATGCTTCCTGCGTAGCTAGAAAGCTATGCAGGACAAGATGCAGGGCTAACGAAGGAGATAAAGATGAAAAGGACAAGCATACTGGCAATCATGGCATTCTTTGTTTCGCTATCAGCGGCGCAGGCGGCCTATCTGGATGAAGACTTCGAGGGGTACGTAACGAGTAATTATAATGGTACCATCGTCGGGAGCACAGATCCTGGCGTTATCGGAGCCGATGTCTGGTCCGGCAACCATGCCAGCATTGCGTTTGTCCTCGGGTATGCTGGTTCAATCACCAACGTCGGTTCGTTTGGCGTGGATGGCGGAAACCAGTACTTGCGGCTTTACGACAGTACGACAGCCACGAAGTTCTATGTAGCGTTCGACAAGGATCCGGTTGACGGCGTTGGAGTGTTCGAGTTTGACTACCATATCAAATCGCATGACGGTTGGTCCGATCCTTATTTGGATATGAAAATCATGGATCCGGATTCCGGCGCGGACGTCATGTTCATTCGGCTCCAAGGTACCACGTTGAAATACTACGATGGTACTACTTGGCAAGACCATGCCGGTGTTGTTGTCTACGATACCAACCAGACATTGAGGATTGAATTTGATACCACCGCCGGAACCAAGGGTGATGCCACCGTGAAGCTGGATGGGACAACCCTGGGCACCTACGACTTCAGGAATGGAGGGGCTGTAGGCGAGGTGCGGTTCTATGATAGTGATGCGGCGCAGATGGACGTTTATCTTGACAATCTGAAGATGTCGGTTGCGAGTGCGCTTGCTCTCAACCATAGGGTCGAAAGAGAGACCTTGGGCTATTATGATTCGGACGAGCCCACTCATTCCGCATCCGACGTTGGTGCGGCAGGTTGGGGCAGCGGGGTGAAGGGTGCGGTGATGGACACCGACACCAATGATGGCTATGCGGATGGCAGCATCGCTTTTTTGGCGAATGCAAATGGTGGGGAAGGCCAGATTCTTCGGTTTATGGACGATCACTCTACCGAAGCAGGCTACATGCTGTTTAATACGGTCACCAATGTTTCCGGCCAGCAAACCTTTTCGATGAATTATCAGGTCTATGAAAAGCTAAACTTTAACCAGTTTTTAAATATACAGCTCAGATCCGGCGGCTCTCAAAAAATCGGCCTGCAGCACAATGGGACTGCGCTATCGTACAATAACGCAGGCACCTGGACGGTTCTGGATAATGTTGTCGCATCGAACACCAACTATGAACTGGTTGTCGATTTTGATACCGACACGGATACCTTTACAGGAACGTTGAATGGCGCGCCGTTGACCGACGGAGGCGCAACAAACCTTAATTTTTCGGCTCCCGCAGATAGCATTGACGCTGTCCACATTAGTGGTAACGCCAGCACAAGCCGGAGCATCGCCTACCTTGACAATATCCGGGTTACTCTGCCGCTGGCTCTTATGCATGAGGCATCAACAATCCTGGGGCTTTCGCATTTTTCGGGCAACGTATATGAAATGGTGGTCGACTGCCCGACCCCGTCAACTTCCTACCCCAAAACCAGAACCGATCTCACCTCCGGCTCGTGGGGCAGTGTAGGGCACTCCACCAGTGCTTTCGGGCCATTTACCACAAACAACCTGGGAAGCATGCCGGGTACGGTCACGATCTATCTGGAATCCAGTGCCGATACCACCTTCTATGGCATCGGGGAAGAGTAGCGGCTTCATAGATGTTTATTGCAAGGTGCCGCTTTTGCAAGAGAGCGGCATCTTTTTCTTCTGAACCGGAAGCTGCGGAGATACCATTCCAACAATGAAGTTTATTATTTGGGCAGAGAGCTGGTCGATATGGCGCGTGGGATAGGGAAGTCTGTAAAAATAACGAAGGGAATGCCTAGCGCGGTGTTGCTGAGCATTGCGATCCATGCTGCGCTTTTCTTCCTCGCCGGGGCTCTGGTGGTCTTCACGGTCGTGAAGAAGAAAGAGGTCGAATTCGAGCCGCCAAAGGCGGTTGAGCGACCGAAGATGAAGCTCAAGAAGCCGAAGGTGAAGGTCAGGAAAACCTCCCGGCCCAAGCCCACCACGCGCATCGTCACCAGGGTCAACCGCGCGAGCATGCCCGACATCCAGCTCCCGGAAATGTCCGGCATGGGCGAGGGGCTCGGTGAGGGAATCGCCGGGGGCTTCGACATGATGCCCGACCTCGGCGATGTCAGCGTGTTTGGTTCTGCCCAGACGATCGGCAACGACTTCGAGGGATGGTTCTACGATTTCAAGCGCGACAGGGCGGGCCGCCCCATTTCCTATTCCGCCGCCGAGTATTTGGTGATCGCGCGAAAGTTTCTCAAGAGCGGCTGGAAGACCTCGGTGCTGGCGCGCTACTACAAATCGCCCAAGAAACGCTATGCCACGGCGTTCATGGTTCCGCCGTTGCCATCGGCCATTGTGCCGAGCATATTCGACGAGCCGGAGACCGAGGGCATTTTCTGGGGGGTTCATTACAAAGGCCAGCTCGTGCACAGGGACGGGATTACCTTCCGGTTTGTGGGTGTGGGCGACGGGGCAATGGCGGTTCGGGTGGATGGGGAGGTCGTGCTCGGCGCTGGCTGGAATAATGTATTCGAGCATGTGTGGCGCTCCTCGTCGGCGAATCACAATAAATACCCGATGGGTACTTATTGGGCGGGGGTCGGCGATTGGATTACGCTCGAACCCGGGGTTCCGCTCGCCATGGAGGTTTTCATGGTCGAAGGGGGCGGCGAAGGCTGCCTCATGCTCGCTGTCGAGGAAAAAGGGGTGGAGTATGAAAAACGGACGGTGGGTGGACCAACCTTCCCGGCTTTCAAGACCGCCGAGCTTTCGCACGATTCGCTGGATGCCATCTACAAGTATTTGGTTCCAGGCGAAGTAAACCTGACCAACGGCCCGGTCTTCAACGACTACGGCACGAAAGTGTCACCTTCCACCTCCCACCTTCCACCTCCCACACCTGTCCTGCGAAGCTTCAGCGAAGCGGGATCCCACATTCCCAAACCCGCCCTGCGCACATGGATCTTGGCCGATGGCCGCGCCATCGAGGCGGAATTCATCAATATATTTGGTGAGAAGGTGGTATTGAAGAATTCAAAGGGAAAGATATCCAAAATTCCGAAGGAACGGCTTTCCCCGGAAGACATCGAGTATGTCGAACTGTCCAACCCGCCGGTGTTCGACATCGATTTCAGCGCCAGGAGCGAGCAGGTGTTTTCCATCAAAGGCGGGGGTTCTTCGGGCGAAACCATGGCCCGCAACTATCGTGCAAAGGTTAGGCTAAAGCAGAAAAGCGCAGGCGCGTACAAACACAAGCTCCATGTTGAGTTCTTTGCCGTTGGCAAGGAGATTGCCGGCAACCGCTATATCCTGCTGGATCGCCAGAAGAGCCATTTTACGCCAAATGCCGAAAACCAGCGATCGCACGAATTTAGCGGCAGGAGGGTCAGGTTGCTGGATTTTGTGTCGCGATGGGCGGCAGGAAGGCACTTTGGGGAAAGAGGGTATGGCTATTTGGTGACGGTAACCGACTTGCGAGGGAAAATCATAGGCCATGAGGAATCGAACGAGTGGCTGTATGAAAACCTAGAGAGGCTGAAGCAACTTCCGGTTGGTGCATACATGGACAAGAACTGCAACCGCGTATTCCCGACCAGCCCCAAGCGAACACGATACTAACCGGAATTATAGACTCTTCGTGTTTTTTTGGAGCATTCCCGAAATACAACAAGCAGGTGGATTGTTTCCTATTTCCCCAGCCGGAAGGCGCGCGGGGTTTTGCCGGTTGCGCTCTTGCCATGCCGCCTGAATGCGGTTGATCCAAAAGGTTCGCTTAATCATGGGGCGGGTGTTTCACGAGCCGGTTCTAAATGCAATCATAATTTCATATGGTATAGCCAAATGAAAGCGAGGTTTCGCCTCTCAATCTCTATGGACTACGGCGGAAGCACCGTTTCCCTAAACTCGCGGCCTCCAGCGTGACAGGCATCCATCAGCATTCAAAGTTGTTTCCAAGGCGTTGCACTTTGTTCCTCTATCTATCTTGTAAACAACATGATACATGAACCGTAGTTATTGTCAAGGGCATTTGAAACTTTCCGAAAAAAGGTGGTTTTTGATGGGCGAAAACCAAACTTTCCACCAAACTTTTCAGACGTATCCCGGCGTCTTGTCCTGCATTTTATCCTGCATAGCCTTGGCGACGCGGGAAGCTTCAGCGACGCTGGAAGCCTTCTTGACCTGCGTAGCCTTGGCGAAGCGGGTTGGCGAAGACGGACGTGTCGCGCCGTAGCTGTGCGAAGGCGGATGGTTTCAGGGGCGGTTCGGGGCTGCTTCTTGAATAACCGGCAAGAGGTCTGTGGGGGAGTTTTCCATGATGCCCGCATCCTTGTT
>JBDLHZ010000057.1:0-10163 GCA_039715135.1 Verrucomicrobiota bacterium | reverse complement strand
CACCGATGGCCCCGGCATTGGTGGGATTGTTTTCAAACGTCTCGTAGAAGGACGGCCACACGAAGGGGGTTGGCCCGATGGAAATATCGTCCGCAAACAGCGTGTTGAAGCTCGCATCAATGCGTACCGTTCCGCCCGAAGCCTCGAACTGGGAGAGCGATTTGACGGAATAAAAGTCGAGATCCGCCAGGCTGGCCGAAGTGCTGTCCGTCAGGTTTTCGATCACGATATCGTAGGTGCGCGCATCAAAATCAACGTCGCACGTAATCTCATAGACATCGTTAAAATCAAACTGGCTCCACACCTGAACCTGGGAGGCTCCGTCGTAGGCATAGATTCCGCTTGAAAAGGTGAAGTAGACATTGACGATCGCGTCGGCTGTATTGCTTCCGAGGCCAAGCCGTACGTTGCCCTGCATGGTGGCGGTACGCCCGGCCTTGAAGATGAAGGTGGTGTTTTCGGCAAAACTGCTTCCGCCAAAATTACGGTAGGCCGTGCCGGAGGCATTGACGCCTAGTTCCTGATTGCCCGAACCGAGTATGGAAGGCGTGTTGGATTCGATATTCGCCGTACCGGCGGAAACCGTCCAGCTATCCTGTGCATTGATGTTTCCGGTCGAGTAGGTCGGTGTCTCGAAATCGACCGTTTCGGCCTGCGCGGCACACAGGACAAGAAACATCGCCATCATTGTTAGAGCTGATTTTCGCATTTTAGCCTGCACCTCTACCCACCTTCGGTTTGATTAGACCACGAAATACACAAAACACACAGAATCATTCCTAAAAGAATCCAATTAATCCGCGGTCTTTGCCTTCCCTTTTGCAAAAGGTGTAGATGTGGGAAACCGGACGGCTTTGGCGATACGCCTCCCCCGTCCGGCATCCTTGGCGCCATAGCGCCCTTGCTTTACGAAAGCTTTCTGCGAAGGAACAAGAGTCCAGCGCCAGACAAGCCAAGCAGACCCAGCGTGGCCGGTTCCGGAACCACTTCGATGTTGTCGTAACCTAGCAATGTGCTGGCATAGGTATTGTTGATCGAGAGACGGGCTCCACCGGAAGCCTCCATGTTCGCCAGCGTTGTATCAGCACCGACAAAACTGATATCCGCAAGAGAACCACGCAGGGCACCACCGTTATCATAGATGTAGAGATCATAGGTGCTGGTGGAAAAATCAAGATCCATCTTCACATGGCTAGCAGTCGCACCGATACCCAGAGCTCCGGAATAAACATTACCCGTAAGCCCTCCGCCAGACTGATAGCCCCAGACCCCCGCAGTGGCGTGGAGATAAACCCCGGCATACGAGCGATTGGCCTGATCCCTCAGGTAAAACTTATGTACAGCGGTACCGCTCCATTGCGAGACATCAAACTCTACCGTCATTGCAGCGGCCGGAGTGACATCAAGGTCTCTTTGAAGCCATGCTGACGCCGCCCAGCCGTAGTTTATCACACTACTTGCAGTCGGACCAACAACCGTCGAGTCTGCAACAACATTGGCGGATCCGGTGGAATGAGCCCACCCGTCCTGGCCATTAAGCGCGCCGACTGAATAGGTCGGCGACTCAAAGTCGATCAACTCCGCCTGTGCTGAAAACGCAGCCAGAGCAACCACGCCTATTATCATCGTCATCTTCTTCATCTTATTCTCCTTTTCCTTGCCCTGCATCTTGTCCTCCGTAGCCTCGTGCGAAGGAGGAAGCATCTGACGCAGGATCCTTGTTAACCCTGCACCGCCCCATGCGGCGCAGGCACTGTTCTATCGCGCCGAACCCCGTGCCCGGCGCTAAATTCATTCCTTGCCGCTATTACGGAGCGACTTCGACATCGATCTTGTAGAACCCTTCCGAGTTGGCGCCGTTCACCGTATCGGTGTAGGAACCGCCCACAAAGTCCGGATGGAGCGGGGCGAAGCCCAGCGTCAGATTCGGCGACCAATAGATGTCGTATTGGCGTCCAACGGCTTGGTTCCACTGAATGACAGGGTTGCCCGCGCTATCGCTGATATCCGTAATGATGAAGAAGGCACCCGAATCGGTGGGATCAAACCCGGCAATGTAGGCCTGCAACGCAGTGTTGACGGCGTTGGCAACAATGTCGTTCGAGGTAACATTGTCCGTTATGTGGCTATAATAGCCCAGCTCCCACGTATCCGGTAGCCCGTCGCCGTCGCTATCCACCAGGGAAAGCGGGCCATACAGTAGAATGTCGTCCACCCACAAGCTGTGGGTCTGGGCATCGAAGCGAAGCGTTGCCAGGGAATCGGTAAAGTCGCCCAGCGTTTTTGCGTGTTCGAAGTCGACTGTATTCAGGCTGGCCGAGGTGGCATCCGTCAGGTTGTCGATCGTGATGTCGTAGGTCTGCGTGGCAAAATCGATCTCGGTCTTGACCTGGTAGACATCGTTGGAATCGAATTCGCTCCAGACGTTGACATAGTTGCCCGTGCCGCCGTCATAGACGCCGATCCCGCTCGCCGAGTCGAAGTCGATATGGATGATCGCGGCGTTGTCGGCACCGCCCGCACCCAACCGCATCTGGCCGGTCATGTCGGCCGTACGGCCTACCTTGAACTGGCAGGTCATGTTGGTGTCCAGATTGTTGCCCGAGATGTTCCGGTAGGCCAGGGCACCGGAAAGAAGACCCAGCTCCTGGTCGCCCCCACCGAGTATCGCAGGCGAGTTGCTATAGACGTACGCGGATCCAGCGGTGACTACCCAGCTTGCCTGACCCTCGATATTGGAAAAGCTTACGAGCGTTTTGAACGCCGGCTCTTCAAAATTATCCGAGTAGCCGTTCACATTGACATCATCCACCCATAGCGTTTCGTAAAACGGATTAATCCGTAGCGAGATATTGTTGGTGAAATCACTGGACGTCTTTGCATTTTCAAAGCCAAGCCCTGCAAAGGAACCGGACGTGCCATCCGTCAAATTACTGGCGGTGACATCATATGTAGACGTACCAAAATCGACATCCACCGTAATTTCGTAGACATCGTTCGTATCAAATTCGCTGAAGACGTTGGTTAGGGAACCCCCGTCATACGCATTGATTCCACTCGTGAAGTGTAGGTACAAATGGGCAATCGCGTTGGCTGTACCGGTTCCGGCCCCCAGACGCACGTCGGCGGTCATGTCGGCGGTCCGTCCAACCTTGAACGTGCAGGTTGGGTCGCTGGTAAAGTCGGCACCACTAAAGTGCTTGTAGACATAGCAGCCAGCGAGAGCACCCAGCTCCTGGTTGCCCGAACCAAGAACCGACGGGGCATTGGAATAGACACTCGCCTCGCCGCTGTAGACCGCCCAACCATTCTGGCCATTGACGCTGGACGAACTGGCCGTGTATGGCGGCGATTCAAAATCAATCTGCACGGGAGTATAGTTGCCGACCCTCACATTGTCATAGTTGATATGGGTTTCGCTCCCGCTTCCTCCTCCTACGGTATAAAGCCTGAGTACGGCGCTTTCCCGTGCATCGGCAAGCGTCGCCGGATTCTGGAACGCCTTGGTGCCTGAATACAGGACGCTCATATCGCTAAGCCGTGTGACCGTGATATCAATATCCTGGGCTGTAAAATTGAGTACGGCATCAAGCTTTAAATCCTCGACCTCGACTCCGCTGGTGACGATATATCCGTCGTTGGCGTAAATTCTGTCATGTGTGTCTCTGGTATCTATTTGATACCAAAGAATCTGGGTATCGTTCGTGCCAACCTTTAGGTAGACATTTCCGAGAATATTGCTGCCGGTTCCCGAAACAAGCATTGAAACAGTGGTGATCTCGTCAACATCGCTGGAAAAATCCCTTTCGCACCATCTATAGGGCGCGACCTGCAACTCGTTGCCGTAACTGTCAAAAACGTTGGTGATATTGTTCCCGCCGTAAATGAGCGGTACGGTAGCGTGCGAACCGATCCAGCCGTCCTGACCTGTAATGCCTCCCAGGACATAGTCCTCAAATTCGACCAGCTTGGCATGGGCACCCGCGGCTGCCATTATCGCCACAATAATTATCATACTCGTTTTTCTCATTATTTCCTTCTCCTTTTGGTTTTCTTCATCTTGTACTGCATTTGACCCAACTTCGTCTCTTCGTGCTCAACAGAGTGCCTAATTCAAATAGTTCTACTCATATTATGATCTAGTTCCTCTACAAAGCAGAAAACAATATATGCTTGAAATACTCAATTTTCCACTCTATTGTACTGTCACTATATGATTCGTTTTGTCTTAATCTGATATTTGGACGATTATGTATAAAGAGAGAATGACATTTGAAATCTACCGGCAGCTCAAGGCGCTGCCGCGCCCGAACCGGGCGGCGTGCGAAGTCTACTCGGATCCATCCTACTATAATGAGGGCCGGGAACGGCACAACCATGAGCTCCTGTTCAAGTTCACCCTCGCAGGGTGCGGCATCTTTAGGGTGCGCGGAAAGGAACACCGGTTGCCGCCCGGAACGGGATTTCTCTGCCGGGTATCGGATCCAAATATCGCGTGGTACTATCCCTCCGACGGCACGGAGCCGTGGGAGTTCATCTGGCTGATTTTCGAAGGGAAAACGGCAGAGGCGCTGGTGCGGGAAATGAACCAGCGGTACGGCCATATCTACCAGTTGCCGACAGAAGCGCGCATCATCCGGCAATTGCTCTCCACGATGGAGCACGCGCGCATCATCTACAGCAACCCAGACCATGACTGGAAAACAATGGTTATGCCAGCCGCCGAGGGCGGCGAGCTGGTCATGGGGCTCCTGACGCGGTTGCTGACCTCCACCCGGACGGAATCCGCCGACGACCACAAGGCGCTGGTGGTCGGCGAGGCGCAGGAAATGGTTCTGCGAATGGACTTGAAAAACGTCTCCGTGGCCGAAATCGCGGATCGGATCGGCATCTCCCCCGAGCACCTTTCCCGCCTCTTCAAGGAGCTGACCGGAAGCGGCCCCGGGGAATACATTCTAAAGCAAAAGATCCAAGTGGCCTGCCACCTGTTGAAGGAAACCAACCTTAGCTGCAAGGAAATCGCCGCCCGCCTAGGCTACAACGACCAGGCCAACTTTACCCGCGCCTTCCAATCCATCACCCACACCACCCCCACCAACTTCCGCAAAACCGGAAGCACAACAACGCTGTAGACTGGATATTTCATCGATCAGAAAACCCCGTTATCCTGCCAAAAAAGACCTGTCCACAGTCAAGGGAATGTTCCATACTATTTTTGAAAGGGGGATTCCTATGAGCGGGATGAAAAGTGCATACGAGTTGGCGATGGAGCGTCTGGGCGGCGAATCGAATACGCTGACGGAGGAACAGAAGCAGGCCATTGCCGAAATCGACTCCAAAATGAAGGCCAAGATCGCCGAAACGGAAATCATGTTCGACCAGCAACTCGCAACGGAATCCGACCCCGCCAAGGCCGGCCTGATCCAGCAGACCCGGCAGCAGCAGATCGGGAAAATCAAAAGCGAAGCGGAGGATGAAAAAGACGCTATTAGGGAAGAGGCGTGATGCGTTCCGCCTACGCTGTTTGGCTACGGCGGACAAGAATTCGTAATTCGTAAAGCGGGAAACACCCAAGCTGGACATGCAAAGCAAAATCATTACGGTTTACGGATTACTCGTTACGAATTAATTCCATGAACAATTCTTCCACATCCTACGACTTCCTCGTCATCGGTTCCGGCCTCGCAGGACTAACCGCCGCCTTGGAACTGGGCAGGCACGGGCGCGTGCTGGTGGCCAGCAAGGTCGAGGCCGACGAGTGCAACAGCTTCCACGCCCAGGGCGGTGTCGCCTGCGTGATCGACCCCGACGACACCATCGGGTCGCATGTGGCCGACACCCTCGACACCGGTTGCGGGCTGAGCGTTCCAACGATTGTGGAAAAGATAGTGAAAGGTGGCTGCGACCGCATTCATGAACTCGAAGCGTTCGGCATCAAATTCGATCTACGGAAACACAAGGGCAAGGAAAACGAATACGACCTCGGGCAGGAAGGCGGCCACTCGCACCGCCGCGTATTGCATGCGGGCGACATCACCGGCCAGAAAATAATGCAGGTGCTCATCGAACGTACCCGCGAAAACCCCAACATCACCCTCCGCGAAAACCTGATGGCGATCGACCTCGTTACTACCGGCTGGATCGGGCATCCCGGCAAAAACCGTTGCGTTGGTGCCTATTTCCTCGACAAGACGACGGAGGACATCTTCCCGATCCACGCCGCCTGCACCGTGCTCGCCACCGGCGGGCTCGGGAAGGTCTATCCCTATACCTCCAACCCCGACGTCGCCACCGGCGATGGCGCAGCCATGGCCTGGCGCGCCGGCCTGCCGATCCGCAACATGGAGTTTGTCCAGTTCCACCCCACCTGCCTCTACCACCCGGAAGCCAAATCCTTCCTCATCTCCGAAGCCGTGCGCGGTGAAGGCGCCGAACTGAAGGATATCCGCGGCAATGCCTTCATGAAGGAGTTCGACGAACGGGGCTCGCTCGCCACGCGCGATGTCACAGCCCGCGCCATCGACTTCGTGATGAAAAAGCACGGCGACCCGTATGTCTACCTCGACATCACCCACCACACCGAATCATTCCTGCGCGAACGCTTTCCCAACCTCTATGCCGCCTGTCTGAGCTTCGGCGTCGACATGGCCACCGACCCCATTCCCGTGGTGCCCGCCGCGCACTATTCCTGCGGCGGTGTCGTGGCCGAAGTCAACGGAACCACCGCCCTGCCCGGCCTCTACGCCTGCGGCGAGGTCGCCAGCACCGGCCTGCACGGCGCCAACCGGCTAGCGAGCAACTCGCTGCTCGAAACGCTCGTATGCGGCCACGAAGCCGCCCTTGAGATTTCAAAGGTCTGGAAGCAGTTCGACACAGCGGTTCCAATCCCCGCCTGGAAATGCGGCGAGGCCGTCTCGTCCGACGAAGCCGTGGTGGTCGAGCACAACTGGAACGAGGTGCGCACCGCCATGTGGGACTATGTCGGCATCGTCCGCACCGACCGCCGCCTCGCCCGCGCACGTAGCCGCATTCGCAACCTGCGGCAGGAGATCAAGCAATACTACGGCGACTATCTCGTCACTTCCGACCTGCTCGAACTGCGCAACATTGCCGACGTCGCCGAACTGATCATCCGCTCCGCCGAGCAGCGCGAGGAGAGCCGCGGGCTACACTACATGGCCGACCATCCCGAACCGTCCGGCCCGCCTGTCAACACGGTCATTCACGACAAGCCTGGCGGGCCGTTGACGTGAAAAAGTTCTGGAGTGCGCCGACCCCGTCGGCGCTCTGGACTGCGCTGATCCCATCAGCGCTTTGAAAGCGGAGACGGGGTCTCCGCACTCCAGATTATATTCCCTACGTCCGAACGGCGTCGTTGAGGTGGCCGCAACGGGGGCAGCGGTCCATGGGGCGGTGGCGGGCAAAGGTGTAGACGTGGCCGCATTCGGCGCACTCGTAGATGTTTTCCCTTTCGCGGCCGGGGCGGTGCAGGGAGCGGAAATTATAGAACAGCGCCAGCACGGACATGACGAGTAGCGGAACGCCGACGAACAAGGTTAGGATGGCACCGAACGGCAACAGGATCATGGATTCGCTCCATGGGCGGTTTCCGGGGAATAGATTTCGATGCGGCCCTCGACGGGGCCGTCACCCGGTTTAAAGCGTAGGCCATGGAGCAGGTGGATGATCGCCTGGTTGAGCCCTGCCGCCTCCAGCGGCTGCTCAAGGAATACATGCCGAACGGCGCCCTGCCTTGAAATACTAATGTCGGCGCGGACTTCCCATGCCGCATCCCCTTTCTTGTTCAGTTCCGGCGGAAGCACAACTCCTCCCACAAGCCGATCTTTCAACTCGGGAACCATGTAGACGCGCCGGGGCGCGGGCCGGTTTTCCAGAGGCCGGAGCGCACGGGACGGAAGCCGTGGTGCAGCCTTCCCCATTCCGGTAAGCATAAGTTCCCGCGGAACGAGGGAGGGGAGCGCGGATCCTGCCTTGCTGGAGCTATGCAAGACAAGGGCGGGATCGATTTCAAGAAAGCTTTCCGTTTCGGGCGGCTGCTTGAAGGTCAGCCGGGTGTGTAGTTTTTCCTGCAGCAAGTCGCGGCTAAATCCCATTTCGGAGGGTAGCGAAAAGAGTACCGGCGACCAAACCGTCCGTATGTCGCTTCCGTGTACCGGAAGCGGGCCGGATGGATTGGCGAGGTAGTGCGTCTCGGGCGAAACCGGCGTACCCACCAAGCCGTCCCCGTTCGCAGGCCGAATGGCCATGAATAGCAACAGGTGCATCATCACGGACAGGCAGACCGCCAATCCGACGACTCGCCGTTTCCCCGCGTTCTTCAAGGCACATCCTCCTCAACCGCCAAGATGCGCGTGGCCATGGAGATCTCGGAAATCCCCGCACCCAGCGCGGCGTTCCAAGCCGCCGCCACGGCACCATGCGATGCGCGCTCATCGGCCTCGATGATCAAGGGTGCGCCGGGGTTTTCGGCCGCGGCGGCTTCGAGTACCCCGCCGAGGCGGGAAATATCGAGGCGCTCGTCGTTGAAATAGAACCAACCGCCGTGCGTAACGGAGAGCACCATCGAGCCGAATCGCGCCCCCCCCGTGAACGGCGAGGCGGGGAGCTTGATATTGATGCCCGGCTGCATGACGAACGGCGACACCGCCAGGAAAAAGGCGAGCACCAGCAAGGCCGCATCGGAAAAAACCACGCTGATACTAAAGATGCCGGCCGGCTTCCGGGTGGGCGTGAAGCGGCGCAGTTTCTGGCTTTGTCGATGGGGATTAAAGGGTTTCATCGGATAGGTCGGCGTTGGCGCGGCCGTAGACGAGGAAGCGGTAGATTTCCTCGGCGGCATATTCCATGTTAAGTGTGATGTTTTCCACGCGGCTAAGCAGGAAGTTGTAGGCCGCGAACGCGGGAATCGAAACGCCGATCCCGACGGCGGTGGTGGTGAGCGCCTGCCAAATGCCCGCAGAGAGATCGCCAATCTCGGCCAGTGGAGCACTCTGTTCCATGGCCATGAAAATGCGGATGAGCCCGATGACCGTGCCCATCAATCCCAACAGCGGCGTGAGTTGCGCGATCGTCAGCAGCCCGCCCAGGTTTTTTTCCAGGCGCGGAACCTCCCCCAGCCCGGCCTTGTTGATGGTTTGCTTGAGGTTTTCCGGCACCTCGTCGGAATGCAGCAGCGCGGTACGCACCATGTGCGCAACAGGCCCCGGCGTTTGGTCGCAGATAGAGACCGCCTCGGCCGTGTTGCCGCGGTTGACGATAGTATAGATGCCGTTCAGGAAGTCGTCGGGCTTGATCTGAGCACGATGCAGGTGGAACACGCGTTCAAAAAACAGCACAGCCGCCACGATGCTGCACACCATGATCGGCCACATGATCCACCCGCCTTTAATCATCAATTCCCACATAAGCCCTCCTAATTGCCGATTTTAGATTGCCGATTTTAGATTTGTGGAACTCAACCGGCGCCACGTGAGTCCCGTTGCACGTGACAACGTGGTCACGGGATTGGCCTCTTGTTATATAAAAAAGGCGTCGCAGACCCACAAATCAGCATTCGGCAACCATCAATCAAAAATCTCCCTCTTTCTCCTCGGCCTGCTCAAACAGCAGCCAGTTGTCTTTCTTGATTTTTTCAATGCGATTGGCCGCCTCGTCCTTGGCGGGTACATCGGCCTCGATTACGCGGTCGTAGACGGACACCGCCTCCAGCCAAGCCTTTTCCTTTTCCTTGAGCGCGGCGGCACCGAAGGCCGAGCGCGTAAACCACATTACGCTATAGGGGGAGTGTTCGACATTTTCATTGATAAACGTATAGACCACGTTCATGTAGCGACTGAACGCCTGGTCGGGCACATCGGTTTTTTCGAGACACCGACCCACCTTGTACTCGGCCTGGAGCCTGAGCGCCAAAGATGCGGAGGTACGGTCAAGGATCGTCTGGTAGGAATTCATGGCCTCGGCATAGCGCGCAGGATCCCCGGCGGCGAGCGAAAACTGGCAATCGCCCTTGCGCCCCCACGCGATGTTGACGAGATGGCTTTCGGGATAGTTCTTGATGATTTCCTCGAAGGCCAGGATGGCGCGGGCGAATTCACCCAGTTCGCTGAGGGCATCGCCCTGCGCAAAGCGGGTCTGCGGCAGCA
>JBDLHZ010000056.1:0-10205 GCA_039715135.1 Verrucomicrobiota bacterium | reverse complement strand
ATATTTTATATCATCAATCTAAATGCCAAAATGACCTCAACTAATGTTTTGGCGCATAATATTAACAATATAACACGGATGGCATATCGAATATCATTTTCTTTCACTAGTAACCACAATACAAACAGACCTGCCCAAATGAATGGAAATGGAAATATAGCTGACAGTCCATCACTCCAACCATCGGAATAATCACCCTGAACTCCAGGAACTCCAAGTATCCAAATAGGTAAAGCAAGCATGCAAAGTGCTGCTATTCCCCCCGTCACTGAGAATGTGATGGTTTCGCTTTTATTCATTTTCATGATTTATCTCAGCAGAACGTCCAAGCTCACTTTCGGTGCTCATAAATGTGGCCTTCAAAATCGGGCGTTGTCACCGTAAAGTGGAGTGCCTTGTTCAATGGTTATTCCCGTCCCATAAATTATCCGTGGAACCTCGAACCGGTATCTTGCGACGGCATCATCGATACCCCAATCCGGCCCGAACAAAATCGTTACAATTCGAGAAGGTCAACGAGCATCCCCTTCTCGACATTTGGTTTCCATTCATCTTTTACGTACTGGTTGTGAATCGGATGATTCGAGTAAATGTCTGCACCAGACTGATCATCGAACACCAGCCGCAAACAATAATGATAATCCATTTTATTCGTTCGAACTTTCAGCAATGCAAACCCCTTAACGACCGGGATCTCCTTCAGGATGTTTATTTTCTCGAAGAACACTTTTTCTTCATGGGAGCCTGAATCGTGCTTCAAGCTAAAATATAAAAGACGGGTTACGGTTTCTGCACACGTAAGCGAAACGCATGTAAACAGGATGGTTATCAATACAACTGGTTTATTCATTTTCATTACCTTTACTGACAGCCTAACCGGACTGTCTCCTTTCTTTATGACACCTACAACTCCCGATTGACTCTCCCCCGGTCAAACACATCGGGGTTCCAACCATGTTCCATAGACTCCAGCCATTCAAGCAAGGCTTCCCTTTCAGTCATGGGCATCTATTGCTCTAACGATGCCTAATCCTCTGCAATTGTTGCTCTACCCTTTACGGTTTCTCTGTGCTCGGTTTCTTCTTCACACGAAGGGCATACGTACAAACTTTCTACAATGTCATATTCGGTGTAGGTATCGCCAATTGGGACATGGTCGGCCTCGGAATATTCCTTTCCGTTATTGTGGTCCTTGAAAATGGTGTCGACGACTTCTTTTGAGTCGAGGTTGTCGCCGGTTAGTTCCTTTCCGCAATGATCACATTTTGTTTTCATTTTTCCCTCAGTCCAGACCCCAAAGCCAAAGCCCCTAGAGCTTCGGCCTAGTGTCTATTCCTTGTCTTTACCCTTAGGGGCTTGGTGGTGGTTGGATCATTACGTCAATTTTCAAGGACTGCCCCCTTTCGTTGCCTTACTGATTTCGCTCAGAAAAATTCTGGCTCGGGCCGCACAACCCGGAAAAAACCGACGGGCGCATTGGTAAAAGAGATGGCAGTTGTAGTGTTGGTCGTATTTGCCGTGACCTGCGGCTCCAGCGGAACCCATGCCCCCTCCACCAGGTTGGTTTTAAACTCCACTTCATAGACCCTGCCGGAGATCGAGTTCCATTCCAGCAACTCTCCTTCCCCAAACCATGTTTCTACGGAACTGTGCCGTATGCGCAAAATCCGGTCGGGATTGGTGGATCGATCTGCAATATAAAGATATCCGTCCGGTCCGAATGCCAAACCATGTGCAACCACCCCGTAGGCAAAGACCGTTTTGATTCCATCCAGCCCCAGCCGATAAATGCTTTCGTCAGCCAGATCGCCGACATACAGCTGCCGGGTCGGTTTATGGAAAACCATGCTGAACGGGTTATTGAATGCTGCAAAATTCGTTACCCCTCCGCTCGCATCGATCCGTAGCACGGCATGACCGGAGCCATATTCTGCTGCATATAAAAATCCGACATCATCAATCGCCATCGCCGAAAAGGTGTAGAGCAACGACGACGAAGCAAAGACCGTCGTACTTCCGGAGGAGGGATTATGCTTCGCAATATCCGTTGAATGACGTGCATTCCCGACATACACCGCTCCGGTGGTTCCCAGCGTCCCAGCAATATCGATGCACATCGAATAGTTATTCCCCATATAGGTTGTCGTTGCCTGGGCGGAACTTCCATCAGGGGATATCCGATATAACCCCTGACTCTCGCTGCCGACATAAACATTCCCATACGCATCAGCCGCCAGATTGTCTGGATCGGCCAACATCGGACCCCACGACGTAATCGGTGAGCCTCCCGGTGAAATACGACGAATCTGTGTATTCCCCTCATCATAGGCCACGTAAAGATTTCCGTTCGGATCAAAATCAATGGCTTTCACACTCCCGATATTGTTGCTCGTAGCATAGACCTCGACCATATACCCTTCCGGAACTGTGATCGCACCCCGTGTTTCCTGACATTGCAGTAAGGCAACTGTAGCCATCACCGAAATATATATCTGCACAGTCTTCATTTTTTCTCCCTCGTTTAAAGCAGGGTAGGCATCCTGCCTGTCCAAGAAAAAGAGTCAGTCTGACCCTTCTTCTTTGAATGTGCTCATATCCATTTTCTTAATTCAGACCCCACGGCTGAAGCGGATGGAGCTTCGGCCAACGTGGTTTTCTATTTAGCTTGCAGGAACCAGTCGATAGAAGCCCAGTTCCTTTTAGTCATGGGCATCTATTGCTCTATTGTTCGAGATTTTCTGATCTTAAATAAAACTCCAGCAGCAAGTGCTAAAAGAGCTGCTGTATTGGGTTCTGGTATAGCATCGATAGAGCCAGTAAATGTTGTGGATCCTGGCCCCAATATAATGTCTATAGAATCTAGCTCTATGCTACCTGATAAAACTTCAATCTCTAACTTGCCGGTAAAGTCATGCCATAAAGAACCACCAATATTATATTGACTAATATGGTTGGAGGATGATGTTAAATTTGCAATCGCAGTAAACGGTTCGAAAATGGTTGCTTGGGGAATGTCATCAGCAAACTCTTCGTATAAACGAATTCGTAAATCATCCGACTCATAGTCATACGAACCATTTTTCATCCTAATAGTGTAAGAATAATCATCATATGGGGTATGATCAGGAGAGGACCAAATGACCCAGTTACTAATTTCACTGATATCAAGGGTGTAGATATCTCCATCATTCAGTGCGATGTCTGAATGAGACGCTGTAGCCATTAAGATTAGTGCTAAAATACCAAATTTAATTTTCATATTTATATCCTGCCAACGTCCGGGTGACCCGACCCGGGAATTAAACTGTGCCCTAATCATTCAAACGTCAACACCAACCACGCTAATCGTCGCCGATTCGATCAACGCCTGTGAGCTTGGCTGGGCCACCGATAAGGAGGATATCTTTCATTCGAGGAAGGTAAATATTTTGGGGATGCGGAGCAAGGTCGGGAATGAGTGGATTTCAGCCCCTCAAAATTTGTGTACGATTTGTGTACGATTCTACCCCGATTTGGGGTGTGGAAAGTTGTGGAACACAAGATTGTTAAAGTATTTGCTATCCACTCTTTACCCCTATAAACATTGATTATAACCCACAAAAAGAATGGTACCCCGGAGAGGGTTCGAACCTCCGACCCCCGGATTAGGAATCCGGTGCTCTGTCCAGCTGAGCTACCGGGGTGCTTGAATGGCTGGAGAATATAGTTCAGGGGTCGGAGACGAGGCAAGCGGATTTGAGTGGAATGCGCACCCAGAGTGCGCCGAGGAATTCCCAGCCTACCTTCAGCCTGAATCTAGAAACGCGCAAGCGGCCTGCCTTCCTTCAGCTCTTTTCTTGCCTGTTTTGCAAGGCTCTGCAACTCCTTCACTACCTCGGGTTGTTCAGCGGAGACATCCGTTTTCTCGCCCGGATCCTTTTCCAGATCGAACAGGGCCGGTTTCTTCAGCGGCCCGATGGCCCAGTTGCCCGGACCGGGAACCAGCAGCTTCCACTTGCCCTTGCGAACCGCCATGAGATTCTTTTTCGGCACCCACGAGAAAAACACATCGCGCACCGGCTCGCCGGAAGAACCCGACATGAGGTGCCATATATTCTGCCCGTCAATCACGCGATCGGAAGGCACCTTGGCGCCGGCCAGCTCGACAAAGGTGGTGAACAGGTCGGTGCCGTCGACAATGCTGTGATCGACTGCCCCTTCCGGAATTTTCCCCAGCCAGGACATAAGGCATGCGACGCGGCATCCGCCCTCGTAGCGGGCCTGGTATTTTCCGTCCCTCAAGAAGCGTGCATCGGCACGCGGCACATCCACGCGGGCATATTTACCGTAGCAATCCTCCAATTCCGGATAGGCGTGAGCAAGCGGCCCGTTGTCCGAGGTGAACACCACCAGTGTATTTTTTTCCAACCCCAAGGCCTTCAACTGCCCCAGAATGATCCCGACAGAGCGATCCAAATATTCTACGGCATCGCCGTACGATCCGGCCTCCGATTGGCCCTCGAAGCCCTTCGGGACAAACCACGGCGTGTGGGTTTCGATGTTGGAATACTGCAAATAGAACGGCTTGCCGCTTTCGGCCTGCCGGCGCAGGAACCCGCAGGCCTCGCGCACAAACCGACCCGGCACTTCCGACAGCGCATTGTTGTCCAGCCGCTCGATGATCTCGTTTCCCCGCACCAATGGAATCCTGGAAAGTTCCTTCGATCCGGTATTCCCATCGCGCTCCGGGCCATGGTCGTTGGGATGCGGAATCCCGAAATATTCGTCGAAGCCATGCTGAAGCGGCAGGTATTTCGGCAGGTCGCCCAGATGCCACTTGCCGACCAACGCGGTGGCATACCCCCGCTTCTTAAGGATCGTGGCCAGACCGATTTCCTTTTCCGGGTCGAGACCGGTCTTCGCCCCCGGCCACAGGATATCCATTCCGGCGCCATCGTTCACGCGCGGGGCATAGCGACCGGTCAGGATGGCCGCCCGGCTGGGCGTACAGGTCGGATGCGGCGCATAGAAATCGGTGAAGGTGATTCCCCGCGAACCCAGCCGATCCAGGTTCGGGGTTTTGATGTCCTTCGCGCCATAGCACGACAGGTCATCATAGCCGACATCGTCTGCGATGATGTGGATGATGTTCGGTGCGGAAGCACCCGCTTTATTCGCCAAGGCGGGCGCGGCTCCGGAAAAATAGAACCCGGCCAGCAACAACCCCGCAAGAACTCGATATTCAATCCTAGTGCCCATTTGTCTTTCCTTTCTTCTTCGGTTTCCATCCCGATGCGAAATCGGGATCGGGAACGGTGGATTCCCATTCGACATACTTTTTCTGCATGTCGTCCGCAATTTCGGGATGCTGCTTGAGCAGGTTGTCCTTCTCGCCGATATCCTCCGCAAGGTTGAACAGCCAGCGTCGGTCTATGTGGCGGTTTTCAACATACTTGTATTTTCCGGCGCGGAAGGCGCAGTCTTTTTTCATGTCGCGGCGCCAGAAGAAACCGCGCTCCGGCAGCACCTTGCCGCCGCCCGAGAGATAGGGCAGAATATCCATTCCATTGGTCTTTACCAACCCCTTCACCCCGGCCACCTTCGCAAAGGTGGGCAGGAGATCGAGGCTGATCACCTGGCCGTCGAGCACCTGGCCGGACGGGATTTTCCCCGGCCACTGCATCATGAAGGGTACGCGCATGCCGCCTTCCCACACCGATCCCTTCACCCCCTTCAGCGGGCCGTTGTCCGAGAAGTTCTTCGTCTCCGGGCCGCCATTGTCGCTCAGGAAGACCACCAGCGTATTTTCCCGGATGCCGGTTTTTTCCAGCGTCTCCAGCACTTGGCCGACCCCCTCGTCGAGCGACTGAACCATCGCGGCATACTTGCGCCGATTCGGGTTCTTGATCTGCGAGAACTTTTCCGCCATGCCCGGCTTTGCATCCAGCGGCGCATGCGGAGCGGTGTATGAGAGGTACATGAAAAACGGCTGCTTTGGATCCTGCTTTACGTGCGATTCGATATATTCCACCGCACTATCGGTCAACCGGTCGGTCATGTAGGAACCCTCCGGCTCCTCTTCAATCACCCCGTTACGCTGGAGGGCATTGTAGGGACCCGGATTTTTGAGCGCGAAATAGGAACGCGAGCCGCCGATCAAGCCGTGGAACTCGTCGAAACCGCGCGCATTCGGGTGGAACTGCGGCAGGTATCCGAGATGCCATTTCCCAATGCAAAAGGTCTTGTAGCCCGCCGTTTTCAGATGGTCCGCAATGGTCTTTTCGCCTACCCGCAAACCGTGGTCGGTGTTGTGCGGCAGGTTGCTTTCAAAACCGATGCCGATGCGCCCCGTCAGCAGTCCCGCGCGCGACGGTGCGCAGACGGAGTTGCACACATAGCCTTCCGTAAAGCGGACACCGCTGCTTGCGATGGAATCAATGTTGGGCGTCTCGAACTGCGTGCATCCCTGGATCCCCAAATCCGCATAGCCCAGATCGTCGGCGAGAATGATCAGAAGATTCGGCTTTGCGGGAATGCCCTTTCCACGCAGGAATTCCTTCAGGACATTGAATCCGGATCCATCCGGCAGGGCGTTCCATCCGAATTCCGAACCGGAAACCACCGCACCTTCATCGTCCGGCATGTTGGCGAATTTTCCAAAATAGCGGTTGTTGTTGAAAACCGTGCCTTGGTCCTTCCCGAATTCAAAATCGGCGGAACCGGCCACGGAAAAAACGTTGTTCGAGAAAAGGGTGTCCACCGGCCATTGGCCGCCCCAGTTGTCCATGGAGACAAGACTGCGATCCATTCCGGGATCGGGCTTTTCGGGCACGATGATCACGTTGTTGCAGATCCGGCTGTTTTTCACCGGGCCGGTAATGTGGAACGCAGGCGAAAAGCATCCCTTATAGCTCTCGGCGGTGCGGAACCCGTCGTTGATGCTCACATTGTAGCGGATCACGGAGCCTTTGTTCATTCGAGCGGAATCGCTCAAATGGGGTTGCTTTCCCGTGCCCGGACAGCAGACCAGCAGGAAACCGCCCTCGTTGTCGTGGCTGTAGTTGTACTGGATGACGGTGTTGCTGCAGTTGTAGTCGGAGTCGAACCCCTGCCCATCGACCGCCGCCTTGTGATCGCTAACCTCGTTGAACTGGATGACGGTATTGTCGCAACTCCAGGGCCAGATGCCTGCGGCAGCCCCCGCCGCTTCCCCGAGGCGCGTACAGTTGCGCATGATGTTGCGCTCCACCAAGGCGCCATCGCATCCGGAGGGAACAATGCCGTCGCCGCCGACGCCCTCGATCAGGTTGTTGCGGATGACGACGTTCAACGACGGGAACCATTCGTCGCGGTCGAAGATGCCCCACACCCGGATTGCATCGCGCTCGCAATCCTTGACGTGGCAATTTTCGATGGTCAATCCGTCAAAGCGGAGTCTCGCGTCCCGATCCACCTCGGCAAGGATGGCCACACCGGCTTTTCGGCTCTTCGGGATCGATCCGTTCACGTCGTGCACGTAAAGCCCGTCAAGAACGAGGTGCCGGGCCGTTTCCAGCTTTTCGTTGAGGATATGCACTCCTCGACGCTTCGGCATGGGTTGATCGCCCGTATTGGTGATCTCCAGGTTCCTGACCTCCCAGCATTCCACGTTGTGCAGCAGCACCGTGGCGCGAACGGCTCCTTCCCCATCGATGCGCGGCAACGAACCCTCGCTGTAGCGGTCGATCACGATGGGGTGTTCCGGCGTGCCGCTGCCTTGGGGCTTCAACGCTCCGCTGTAGCGGCTGCCCGAGCGGAAGAGGATCTTGTCGCCGGGCGCAAACACCCGGCTGTTCACCTTCGCCAAGCTTTTCCATGCAGACTGCGCGGAGGTTCCAGGGTTCGAATCGCTGCCGTCGATGGAGTCGACATGGTAGACGGTTCCGGCGAATGAAAGTGTTGCGGAAAGCAATGCTGCCAACCCCAATGCAGCAAAGCCGCCACCAAAGTGGCCATCGCGCTGCCTGAGTGACGAAACCGTTCTGGAGTGCGGTGGGAAGCGAAGCGCCACACCGCTCTTGCACTTGCCCGGCGACAGGAAAGCGGTGTCGCCCGTTGGTTGCCACCGCACTCCAGAATTTTGCTTTGTACATTCTTGCCGATGTTTACTTTCTACACTAACTACCATTTTTATTCTCCCAGCATTGCTGTTATTCCCCGCTCCAGAGCGACTCCAACGCTTCCAACACATCCTCCGGCCCTGTGGCCCGAAGCTCGTACATCCGTTCGGCCATTGTCCGGCAGGCCCCGGTCATGATCGGATACGGCGTGTCGGTCACATCCACGAAACCGATCTGGTGGTTTTCGCCGGGGCGTCCGGCGGCGGACTGGTCGGCATGGGCGAACCAATGGGTGCCCACCATGTTGGGATGCAGCAATCCGCCGACGACATAGGCCACATAGGAGCGGCTGCGCTGGATCTGGTCCCCTACCGGCCTTAGCCCGGTTCCCGGGACGCCGCGATCCGGAGCGGCAAAGTGAAACTCGGTATCCAGGCAGGGCACATCCGCACCGGGCGGAACCTTGCTGCCGGAGAGCGGCTCGTAGCTGTTGAGGCTCAGCACGTCTACATACTCCGCAGCCACCTGCATCACCTCGGCAGGAGCCTTGTGCATGCGCGACCCCAGATAGAGATGGTTGGGCAGCACTTTGCGCATGGCATCGCGACAGGCCTTGTAGTATTCCCCGGCAATCAGCCGCTTCAAATCCGAAATGTCTTCATCAAGAGCCCCGGTTGTGCTTTCCGGAAGCTCGCCGATTCCGTCCCATGACGGGTAGTCGGTTCCCCATGCCTTGTTCAGGTCTTCGACCGTTTCGTATTTTTGCTTCAGCCATTCAACCGCGGCCATCCGAGCCGACTGCTGCGGGTCTGCATTGAACGCTTTGTGGACAAAGGGTTCAGTCCAGTCGATTTCGTTGTCGATGAACACACCGATGCACCACGGATCCTTTCCTTCCGGCCCGAGGATTTTTCCCAGCCTCTTGTTTAGGTTGTTCAGGAACTCCTCGGAGAACGGATCGGAAATCCCGTGCCCCAAGGCGCTGTATTTGTTCCCGATATGGAGAATGGCGGTATAGGGCGTTTTCCGGTCCTTGACGAGCCCCGCATCCGACCAGGCACCAAGCGTGTTCATCCCCCACCGGCGAAGACGCCGATGCAGCCGATCACGAGCTGGTGCCTGCCACTCGGCACCAAAGGTGCGGGCCAGATTGGCCTTCATGAAATACATCCGCGATTTTTCCAGCACCCCTTCCATGAGCGGATCGTCCTCCGACGGCAACCACTCGAAGAGCGCCTCGCGACCCTTCACCGGGGTTCGCTGGCCAAAGCCGATGCTGTTGGACCCGTGCGAGAAGAAAAGTCGGCCGTCAGGATCGACCAGCCACCACTTGCCCTTGCGCTTTTCCGTCCGGAAAAACCCGGTGGCCTCCAACTGCGGGCCACCGTCCCAGCCGCCATAGCGATTGAAAGCTGCCGGTCCCGGATCGGCCGCACAGGCCTTTTTCTCGGCATTGTTCCGTAGCGCCAGTTCCTTTTCGGCATGCAGTTTTCCCGCCCAATCCAACTGACGCACCTGTCCGAAGCGATCGAGGTACGGGAGTTCGAGAAGCCCGGCGTTGGCCTCGGCCCCGTAGGGTTGCGCCATGCTGATCTTGATCTGTTCGAGCGAAAGCTTGGAGGAGGTCGAGCGGATCACCAACCGGCAGGCCTTCACCCTTTCGGGATTGAACGGCTTCCAATGGGTTCGGTGGCCGTTGGGCTTGCCGCTCTGTCGGTCGAATATGGCCGGCGCGTCGTTGGCTTCGGCGGAACGGGGATACGCAAACCCCAGCACAGCCTGTTCGCCGGGCATGATGAACGCCGCGCTGGAGGTGCTGTTGGCCCAATCCTTGGCGCCCGCATTGTCCAAACGCCCCTGGATCCAGACCAGTCCGGGACCCGTATTGACCAGATCGACGCGGAAATAGCTGTATTCCGATATGTCCCACATCCCCTCTTCAGGTCGGAGCACGACCGTGCAGCTCTTGTTCGGCATGGAACCGCGCAATCTCCACGAATCGTTTTTGGCCGCCGTGAAGTCGATCCTGTCGGGGGCGCTGCACACCACGTCTTCCACAATCTGCACCGGGGCCAACAGGTCATCGATATGGATCGTGCCTCCCTTTCCGGTCGTTGCGCCGGGCAC
>JBDLHZ010000055.1:0-10207 GCA_039715135.1 Verrucomicrobiota bacterium | reverse complement strand
AAGGAGTGGAACAATGAAAGAGCAAGCAGGTAACGCAGTGGCAGATACCCGGGAACTCTCGGTGGCGGAGGCCACGGATTCCGGCTATGGCCGTATCAGCATTAACAACAACGTGATTGCCGTCATCGCGCACGAAACCGCCAAGAAGGTGCCCGGCGTGGTTGAGCTTCAAGGATCCCTTGCGGACGACCTTGCGGGCATCATCGGCAAGAGGGCCAAGGACAAGGGCATTCGTGTCGAGAAGGAGAGCGAGGAGCTACTTACGATCGACCTCACCGTTGTGCTGGAGTTTGGCGTGCGGATCCCCGATATCTGTGTGCAGCTGCAGTCCGCCGTGAAGGATGCGGTCGAGGAGATGACGGGCCAGCAGGTCTATGCCGTGAATATTGTCGTACAGGGCATCCGGGGCTCCGGCGAAAAACCCGAAGGGAGCTAATCATGAACAAGCGCTCTGGCAATCTTGGCAGTTTTCTCATGACCCTCCTGCTTCTGGTCTTCGGGGCAGGGCTGATTTACGGCAATGCGTTCAAGCCGGACATCGGCCTGTGGATTGCCGAGAAGTTGCAGTATCCGATCGTGGGCGTTTTGGTGGGTATCGTCATGGTGCTTTCCGTTGTGTTCCGCTGGGTCGGCGGCATCGGCCGGAAGAAGGAGTCGTTCATCAACTTCCATTCCGATGATGGCAGCGTAGGCATCAGTACCATGGCGATCTGCGACTTCATCGAGCGCATCGGCCATGAGTTCGCCGCCATCCAAAACATCGACTCAAAGCTGATCCAGGCAAAGGGCGGCGTCGATATCGCGCTTAGCGTAAAGGTGGTGTCCGGCAACAAGATTCCCGAGCTCTCCCATGTATTGCAGCAGCGCGTCCGCGAAAGTGTTCGCGAGTCGCTCGGCCTCGAGGAGATTCGCAACATTACCATCAAGGTGCAGGAAATCGTCGGCGAACCCGCCAAGCCCGTAGCCGAACCTGCCGAATAGGCAAGTTTAAACCACGAATCTACACGAATATTCCGAATGTCTTATACTGAAAAGATTCGCGTCCATTCGTGCTCATTCGTGGTTGGTTTTTGTCTGTTACTGTCCGTGTTTTTTCTGCCCGGGTGCATGCAGCTTTCCGGCGGCAAGCCCGCCGGTCCTTGGCACGAGGTCTACCAGCCCATCAACGACCCGGAATCCGATGCCTTCGTGGCCCAGGCCCTGGGGAAGGCCATCGCCGAGTTCGGCGAACCCGCCATCCCGGTGAACAAGATACTGCTTCGCCGCTCGAAAAAGGTGCCCGAGGCTCGGCGCTACCGGCTTGGCGAGGACTTTTCGCTCACCGAATGCGTGGATTCCACCAACGGCGTGTTTGCCATCTATCTGGCGGTCGATCCGGGACACCGGAACTATTTCGCCCTGCTGGGCCATGAATGCGCCCATCTGCTGAATCCCCATATCTTCGATTGGTACATGGAGGGTTTCGCCACAGCCTTTTCCGAGCAGATATGCGAGGCAGCGGGGCGCGAATGGGGCGACTGGAAGCGGCATTTCGAGCGGACGCGCCGCGAACCCTACGGGCTTTCCTACCGCATGATGCTCGAACTGCAACAGGAGTTCCCCGACGAGTATCCATCCATCATCCGCTTCACGGCGGAAAATGGCGGCGGTGCCGGCCGACGGCACATCGACATCAATGCGTGGCTCGAAACCCTACCGCCCGACCGTTGCGACGTCGCGCTCGAAATCATTTCCGGCTATGTCGATGCCTTGCGCCGGAAGACCAGCGAGCAGTACTACTTCAGCCCGCCTTCAGAAACCGGCATGTAGTTCTGTTTGTAGCACGGGCATCCTGCCCGTGGATCATGGGCAGGATGCCCATGCTACGGGGAAACCGCCAAAGGCTGGCGGTAAGCAAGAAATGCGGAACTACAAGCTTTCCCATCGGCGATTGGTTGAAAGATACAACCTGCCTTTGGAGGAATGATATGAAAGACTACCACGTAAATGTGTTCTACAGCGAGGAAGATGGCGGCTACATTGCGGACATTCCGGATTTGGAATCCTGTTCCGCCTTTGGCGAAACGCCGGAACAGGCACTCCATGAAGTGGAACTGGCAAAAGAGGCTTGGCTGGCGGCGGCTCGCGAATCCGCCCGTGCGATACCATTCCCCCGGTATCGCCCGGTTATCTACCAACTGGCCGAAGCATAGTTGCTTGAAGAGGAAACACATTTGAACAACGTCGCTTTATTGAAAGAACTGGAAGGGGAATGGCTGGAGGTTGCCGAAAAAAGATTCCAGGCTCTGATGGATGGCACCGACCAGGGAGTCTCCGAATCGGAATTCTTCAAGCGGTTTACGACTCGATAGAGGAACTCAAAGACTACCCGACCGCATCGCGGACGTTTCGCACTGGGATATTCGCGGATTATTTCTGCGAACCGGTTGTTCCGGCGAGAGCCGCCTGAAGCAGTGTGCGGCGGAGCGGGTTTTTTACCCGGCGCAGGCGATACCGTCCGTTCTTTTCCATTACAAATCCGCGAGCCGACAATTTTTCCAGATGGAGGGCTAGCGCGGAGCCGGACATTCCGGTGCAACTCCGCAGTTCGCCAAAGGTTTGCGGGGCGGTGGCCAGAACGCGGGCCAGCTCAATGCGCCGTTCATGCGTGAATCCGGTGCACAAATGGAACACGGTTCGTCGGGGTGTTTTTTTCGCGAATGCAGCGCGAACCGCTTTTAGCAGGGCAGGGGCGTCATCCAGCTCTTCGTTGGCCTCGGCCCGGTAGACCACCTTTTGGTTTTCGCGCCGCGAAGTAACCAGCCCGCGGGCATTGAGCGCGCGAAGCTGGGTGCTGGCGTTGTGCGGCGATATCCCCGTCAATGCCGCCAATTCGGAGACACAAAGCTCCCCTTGCCCAAACAGGTGTCGAAGCAGGTCGAGACGGGTTCCACTGGCGAGAACACGGCAGGTGCGCCACAGCGTCGGACGTAATCGACTCATTGGAATGCCTCCTTCTCTTTATACCTCTAGAGGTGCGGGACAATGGACGAATATTTAGATTATAAATCATTTTATTCAAGCGTTTTATAGATTCAATATTCCCGGACCTCTAGAGGTATGGGAACAATGCAGGGTGTCCGGAAAGCTTCGGTGCATGCCGGCAGTATGTGCCGGAGCTTTCTGGGCGATATTGCAAGCATGGCACGACACTAGGCGAAGTCGTCGATTTGCCTTGAAATACGGGGCGTTGCGGATGATTATTCGTGCTCGTTTTACAAAGGATTCTTACGATGAAGCCAACCCAACCCGATTCGCATGGCCACTACGGCCCGTATGGCGGAATGTTTGTTCCGGAAACACTGATGGAGCCGTTGAACGAGCTGACGCGCGTCTATAAGGAAGTCCGCAAGGATCCGGAATTCAAGCAGGAGCTGCAGTACTATCTGCGCGAATATGTCGGCCGTCCGACGCCACTCTATTTTGCCGAACGCATGACCAAACAGCTCGGCACGGCAAAGATCTACCTCAAGCGCGAGGATCTCTGTCACACCGGCGCGCATAAGATCAACAACTCCATGGGACAGATCCTGCTCGCCAAGCGCATGGGCAAGAAGCGCATCATTGCCGAAACCGGCGCGGGGCAGCACGGCGTGGCGACCGCGACGGTCTGTGCCATGTTCGGCATGGAGTGCGTCGTCTACATGGGCAAGGTCGATATGGAGCGCCAGGCCCTCAACGTCTTCCGCATGGAGAGCCTCGGCGCAACGGTCGTGCCGGTAACGGTCGGCCAGCAGACGCTGAAGGAGGCTGTGAACGAGGCGATGCGCGACTGGGTTTCCAACGTCCGCACCACGCACTACATCCTCGGCTCTGCACTCGGCTCGCATCCGTATCCAATGATGGTGCGCGATTTCCAGAGCGTGATTGGCCGCGAGGCGCGCAAGCAAATCCTCAAGGCGGAGGGGCGGCTGCCCACCGCGCTCGTCGCCTGCGTCGGCGGCGGCAGCAACGCGATCGGCCTGTTCCATCCCTTTATCAAGGATGAAGGCGTCCGCATGATCGGCGTCGAGGCCGGTGGTTTCGGGGTCGAGGGTGGCATGCACGCGGCGCGCTTTGCCGAGAACAAGATTGGCATTCTACAGGGAACGAAAACCTTTGTACTACAGGACGACGACGGCCAGATTGCCCTGACCCATTCCATCAGCGCCGGGCTCGACTATGCCGCCGTCGGCCCCGAGCACAGCCTGCTGCGCGATCTGGGGCGCACGGAATATTCCCACGTCGACGATGTCGAGGCGGTGGACGGCTTCGACAAGCTTTCGCAGTGGGAAGGGATCCTGCCTGCACTCGAAAGCTCGCACGCCGTCGCCTGGACCATCAAGAACGCCGGGCAATTCTCTGGCGACGACCTGTTGATCATCAACGTCTCCGGCCGCGGTGACAAGGATGTGATGCAGCTGGCCGAGTGGAAGGAAAAGCAGCATTCCGAAGGAATGCGGAGTAGTGGATTAAGGGAGTAATGGATTGTTGGAAAGGAATTCTGCTTGGGCGTTTTAAAACTCCCCATGGCCAGCATCGAAGTTGTAGGTGGGGGCGTTGACCCCGCCTTTCTTGCAAGGAGCGCGGAATCCGGGGTCAACGCCCCCGGCTACAACAATCCATCGTTCCAGGAGAATATTATGGCACTAAAAAGCATGACCGGTTTTGGTGAAGGCACGGCATCCGCCGGCGGCATTCGCGTGGCGGTGGAGATCAGTTCCGTCAACCGCAAGCAGCTCGATGTGAACATTGGCCTGCCGCGCAATCTGGCTGCGCTTGACGCCCGGGTGCAGGGCCGCGTGCGGCAGGAATTCTCGCGTGGCCGCATTTCCGGTATCGTCCGGGTGGAAGCGGAGGCCGGTTCGACGGGTACTGTGGAGGTTGATGCCAAGCTGGCGGCACAGTATGTCGAAGGAATCCGCGCGGTGGCAAAGAAGCTGAAGCTGGCCGACGACCTTGGCGCGGAAACCATTGCCCGTTTGCCGGGATTGGTTTCGGTGGAGCAGGATAAACTCGACGCCGACCATGTGGAATCCGTACTCGACGAGGCGATGGATAAGGCGTTGCGTGGCCTCGCGAAGATGCGGCTGGCGGAGGGCAGGGCGCTGGCGGCGGACCTGCGCGAACGGCTGGCGCTGCTCGAGGAGTTGATGAAAGAGATCAAGGGGCTATCGGCCAACGTGGTGAAAAGCCACCGCGAAAAACTGTTCCAGCGGTTGGAGGAGGCCGGACTCGACGATCTTGCCGCCGACGAGCGCATCGTCAAGGAGATCGCCCTCTTTGCCGACCGCTGCGATATCAGCGAGGAGCTAACCCGGCTCAAGAGCCATTTGGCGCAGGCGCGCAAGCTGTTGCGCTCGACCGAGCCGGCCGGCCGCACACTCGACTTCCTTTGCCAGGAGCTTTTCCGCGAAATCAACACCGTCGGCTCCAAGGCCAACGGAGTGGACATCACACGGCAGGTGGTGGCCTTCAAGACCGAACTCGAACGCATCCGCGAGCAGGTGCAGAATATTGAATAGGGAATTTCTGCCGTCGCTCTACAGCAGATAATGAACCACGAAATACACGAAGCACACGAAAAGCAAATCAGTACTAATCCGGAGGAACACTTTCGTATTTTTCGTGTATTTCGTGGTTAATAGAACAACAGAGGAAAGCGTAGTGGAAGCAGACGATAATGGATTAATCGAACAACCGCCCGTGGCACCGCGTTTGTCGCGGCCGCTGATGATTGTTGTTTCGGCGCCGTCCGGTGCGGGCAAGAGCACGCTTTGCGACCGGCTGGTGGACGAGTTTCCCGAGGTGGTCTATTCCGTTTCATGCACCACGCGCGCGCCGCGCGGCGACGAAAAGGATGGTGTGCACTACTACTTCCTCTCCAAAAAGGAGTTCAAGGCGCGCATCAAGAACGGCGAGTTTCTCGAGCATGCCAAGGTGCACGGAAACTTCTACGGCACGCTCGAGGACACCGTGCTGTTCACCATGGAGGAGGGGAACCATGTCCTGCTCGACATCGATGTGCAGGGTGTCCGGCAGATCCGCGAAGCACTCGTCCGCCTCGATCCACGGAACCCCATCCGCTGTGGATTTACCGACATCTTCATCTCGCCGCCCTCCATGGAGGAGCTTGAACAGCGCCTGCGCGGACGAGGCACCGACGAGGAGAAGGCGATCCGGAAGCGGCTCGAAAACGCCAAGGCCGAAATGGACTGCGCTGCGGAATATTCCTTCCAGATCGTCAACGATGATCTCGAAACCGCCTACGCAGAACTCAAGGGCGTGGTTCTATCCTCGCAGGAGCGAGGATAGGAACTTCGAACGTCAAATTCTGAACTTCCAACTTCGAAGGGGAGGTCCATATCATTCGGTGTTCGGTGTTCGGTGTTCGGTGTTCGGTGTTCGGTGTTCAATCTCTGCTTGAAATCCCAATCACCTGCCGGAACTCGATCTCCTCGGCGGCGAGGACGAAGGCGAGCGGGGGCATTCCCTGGGTGGCTTCCATAAGGTTGCCGTAGTAGCCGCTGTATTCCTCGACCGATTCCTCCTCCCCGGGCGGGCGCATGCCCATGAAAACGAGGCCGGCATCGGTGGAGGATTGGCGGATAATGTCGTAGAAGCTGGGCAGGCTTTTGATCAGTACATCGGCCTGGGCGGGGATGCGCTGCTCCTCGATAAAGTTTTCCAGCCGTTCCTTGGCGGCCCCCCGCTCGTCTTCGGTCGCGGCAATTGTTTTGATGATCAACTTGGACTGTTTCCAGACGGGGCTTTTCTGGATCTGGTAGGCGAGGGTAAGCATCAGGCCGATGTTGTCCTTGTTCCCGCCCCACCAGACGTGGATTTCGTCGGCATCGTCGGAGTTTTCAATGTCGCTCTCGCGCAGCATGACGAGATTGCGGCGGGTGCGGTTGACCAGCTGGATGAGGTCGGCAAACTCGTTGAAGCTTTCGCGGTTTTCCGTATCGCCGAGCAGGATGGTGTTTGGGGTGAGCGGGCCGTAGCCGTAGGCGCGCACGAGGGCGCGCGCGCCGGAAAGCATGTCAGGGGAGGGGAAGATCTTCACCATGGCGTCGACCTCGCGCTTTTCGAGATAGTCGCGCATGGAGTCTTCCATGGTTTGAACCTTGTCGGCCGACCAGTCCTCTACGGGCAGGATGCTCGCCACGGTCAGCGCACTGCTATGGCGGGTGAGCGAGTTTGCCATTTCGACGAGGTGCCAGCGTGACTTGGGCGATCCGCTCAGCGCGAGGATCTTCGGACGCCAGGTGCGTTCGTCGGGCTTGAGCTTGTTGAGGCGGTGGATGGCAAAGCGCACCAGCAGGGTGAGGATGCCGTAGCGCATGTCCGCCCAGTGGGCGTTGAGATGGCGGCGTTTGACAAGGTAGAAGACCAGCGCCGTTACGAAGATGGCGATGAGGGTGGCTCCGGCGTTGATCATCAGCATGGCCGCGAAGCAGGCGGCGGCGCCGAGCAGCGAAACGCCGGAGTGCACCTTGAAGCGGGGGCGCCACGACGGGCTTTCAATCAATCCCTCCAGTCCGGCGGAAAGGTTGAGCAGGCCGTAGGAGAGCAGGAAGAACATCGAGAGGATCGGGGCGATCAGGTTGAGGTCGCCCAGCAGCACCGCCGCGAGCGCCACGAGGAAGGCGAGGAAGGTGGCGATGCGCGGGTCGGCCTTGTCCGGCCCGAAGCCCTTGCCGATGAAGCGCGGGATGATGCGGTCGACCGCCAGCGCCTGCAACGTGCGCGGTGCACCGAGCAGCGAACCGAGCGCGCTCGAAAGCGCTGCCGCGAATACACCGAGCATGACCAGCGGAGCCCATAGCGACACGGTCGACATAATGTTGGAGTCGATCAGCAGCAGGTTTGGATCCGTGATCTTGTTGTGCAGGAAAACGGGCAACACCATGTAGACCGCATAGCCTGTGATGATGGCGAGCAGGGTGCCGAGCGGGAGCGCCTTGGCCGGGTTTTTCAGGTCGCCCGAGAGCCCCAGCCCCGCCTCGATGCCGGTCACGGCCGGGAAGAATACGGCAAAGACCACCCAGAAAGCGGCTTTGGGCGGAATGACGGCATCTGGCGGGACGGCGAGCGCCTCCGGCGGGGGGTTGCCCATGAAAAAGGAGACCAGCGAAAGCAGAATGGCGGCAAAGATGCCGAACTGCACCTTGAGCGCGAGGTCGGCGGAAAAGTAGGCCAGCGCAGTCAGCAGTACCAGCATGCCGGACGAGATGATCTTGGCGGAGATCGCGGGGTCGAAGGGTAGGGGATTGCCGATGGAGAGCAACGCTTCGGTGAAGCCAGCAATGTAGAAGGCCACGCCGATGGCGCGCGCGAAGAAGAGCGGCAGGCCGATGGCTGCACCTGCTTCAAGGCCGAGCGAGCGGGCGATGATGTAGTACGCTCCGCCGCCGCCCACCTTCATGTTGGTGGCCATGGCCGAGATCGACAGGCCTGTCAGGAAGGTGATGGCCGTGGCAATCGTCACAATCAGCAACGTGCCCGCGAGGCCGACGTTGCCGAGCACCCAGCCAAAGCGCAGGTACATGATGACGCCGAAGATGGTGAGCACGCTCGGCGTGTATACCCCCTTGAAGGTTCCGAACGCGTAGCCCTGCTTGTTTCCGTTTTCGCCCATGATTCCCCCGTTTGTTTGAACAGCATCCCAAACCGCAGGTCGAAAGGAAAGCAAACTTCAATGTGACTGGTTGTGCCATTGGAAAGCGGCGACGGGGTCGCCAGCACTCCAGGGCGCTTTGCGCATCCACCCATGCACCCTATGCCAAATGATAGGTGGTGCAAGGAGCCGTTTTGGCGGTTTCGTGCTAGGTGCTGGCAGGATTGTTAAGGCGTTTTTCCGGGAGGGATGGTATAAGGAGGGTTTGGTTTGATTATGATGGTTCGACAAAACAAGACGAGAATTGGAAAGGTGTGCGCGGTGGCCCTGCTGGTCGGGGCAAATGCTGCCTTTGCGGCGCAGGCAACACTTTATGCAAGCGATGACTCTACCGTATTCGGGGATGGCCCGGGCACCAACCGCCTGCTTTCCAGCAACGGGGATGGCGTGCATTCCGCAGGCTGCGGCGACGGCCTGTTGAACGATTTTGTTTGGGAACTCACGCTGGACACGTCCATGCCCAATGTTGTTGCCGACGTTGCATGGGTTGGCGGGGACAAGCTCTCCAACCTTTCCCGCTGCGGGGCAGGGTTCCATCATACGCAACAACTATTTCGGCACCCATCGTGGTCGCGACGTTCTCCTTCGAAGCCACGACGTTACCGTGACGAACAATCATTTCTACAACCCACCCTTGGCGGAGAACGGAGTTACTTTGCAGAGTGAATACTGGGATTTTCCGGAAGGTTCGTCCGCCTACAACGTGACCATTTCCGGCAACACCTTCGAGGGGGGAACGAACTAGTGGCCTTGGTCGGTGCCGGTCATCGGCATTCAGACCTACTTGTCCGAGACCGGATGGGCCCAGACCCCAACGAACGATAGTTGGAACATTGAAATCCCGGGCAACACCTTCATCAACATCGACGGTCCCGCCGTTCAAGCCACCTCGGCTTCCGGCGTGCAGATCATCGACAACACGGTCGATACGGATCTCGGAATCAAGGTCATTACGCCGCCGAACACCACCGCCGAGGTCTTTGCACCGAACATTGGTGGCGAATATGAAAAACATGAAGTCGGGTCGGGTAGACATGCTTTTAGAAGATGAACTGGTGCCGTCAAAAGTCGTGAAAACGATGTTTAATGAAGTATGAGCGCTGGATGGAACGGAATGTGGCGAGTGGTGTAGAGAGAACGCTTCGCCCCGATAGGGGAAAGCGTTGCCCTGCCGCCGAAGCACCGCCTCCCTCCGGGTAGGCGGTCTCTACAGCTTCCCGGCCACGTCTTTAGATCCAAGAAAAGCGCTCCATCGCCACCGGGCTGGAGTCCGCCGCCCGTGAAAACATTACTGCAATCCAGATCGTCAAGAACAGAGATGTCGTTGCATCCATCTCTGGCGACGAATGGAAGGCTGGCAAGAAGCTGCCGGCGGTGGAATTCGATAAAAGCGGCTGGTTTGTGGTTCGTGCCCTGTTCGATAAATATTCGGCAGAGACCATCCGTTTCTGGGAGGGACTCCATCAAACCGCTTCCGGAAACTAAGGGACGGCCCAAGAATGGAATCGC
>JBDLHZ010000054.1:0-10242 GCA_039715135.1 Verrucomicrobiota bacterium | reverse complement strand
TCGTTGACCGCCAGTTTCAGTTGCAGCGCTTTGTTGGAGGTGCAACCGCAAAGCAGGGCAAGTCCAGCGACAATAATCATACTACGCATGTGTTTGTCCTTCTATTTTTTTGGTACGCATTTGACAATGCAACCCTTGATACTGGAGGCGAGGTAGATATTATTCTTGCTGTCGACCGCCACCGGGATGAAGGAGCAGCCCTTCACCAGTTCCTCGACGCCCTCGATTTTCTCGGCCTTTCTACCCTTGGCACCGTAGATCTTAATGCGGGTTGGATCCTTCTCGACGGTTACGATGCGGCCATCGGGCAGATAGCCCGCGCTGACGGGATTGCAGCATCCTTGGAAGTCGTCGATCCCGCGTCCGCGCTTCCCAAACTCCGAAACCAGATCGCCGTCAAGGTCGAACCGTTGCAGCTTGAACGCGCCGAGGTTGGAGATGGCAATGGTGTTGTCCGGCCCCTCGCAAAAATCGAAGATGCCGCAACACAGGCGCAAGCCCTTTTTAATGCGGCCGGTCTCTTCCCCGGATTCCGCATCCATGAGAACCACCGCCCGCGCAGTAAGGTCGGCCACCGCCAGCGTGTCGCCGATAAAACGGGCGGCCTTGGCGGACTTCAGGTTCTTGAGTGTTTTCTTCTCCAGCGACTTCCCGGAGGGATCGAAGATTCCGCATTCGACACCGATGGGGACATGCACTGTGCGCATGCGGGCGCCCGACTTTACTTTCTTGGTTTCGGTCAAGGTGGAGAACACATGGATGTTTCCGTCTGGCGACACCGCAATGGCGGTCGTGTTTCCCATGCCCGTTTCAATGGTTTTCGCCATCTCGCCATCCGCGTCGAAAACCGTTACCTTTCCGTTGTTATCCAAGACATGGAGGGTGTCGTCCGCCCCCATGGTGATCTGGCTGATGCGGCCGAGTTTGCCCTTGCCGAGTTGGTCGCCGACGCGGTAATCCTTTTTAGGTGGTGTCTTATCGCCAGCCACCTTGGCCGTCGCTTCTGAAAGCAGCAGGGCCGTGCATAGAATCAAGCCGATGTTTTTCATAATGGAATCTCCGTCGGGTTAATGAACAGCGTGGGATTATAAAGGAATTGTAATATTCGCCACTACAAAAAATGGAGTGCTCGCTTCTTTAGACAAAAACCCAAAAGAGAGGATTGGTGTAGGACGGGCCTCTTTTGAAAAAAGGGCGCGTTTTCAGCCTCTTCGGAAGCAGCACGGCCACCTGCGGAGAGCCGCGCCCTACAACACCCTGGGAGGTCTTCCCCGGAAATGGATCATGAACCCTGTTCCGCACGCTTAGCAAGCGCTTGGGTGGAAAGCAGGCCGCAGGCGGCCTGGATATCGAGGCCGCGCGAGGCGCGGATGGTGGTGAGGATGCCCTTGTTGTTTAGCTGGTCCTTGAATTCCTGCAGGGTGGTTTCGTCAGTGGCCTGCAACGGGGTTCCAGGAATCGGATGGAACCGGATCAGGTTGATGCGGCACTTGATGCCGGCCAGCAGGCGCGATAGCTCCTTCGCATGGCGCGGCGTGTCATTGAATCCTCCAAAGACAATGTATTCGAACGAGACGCGACGCTGCCCGCCAAAATCCCGTTTGCGGATCTCTTCGATGATATCGTCCAAGGGATGGGCGATCTGTACCGGCATCAGTTGCCGGCGCTCCTCGGGGAAGGGGGTGTGCAGGCTGATGGCCAGATGCGCCTCGCATTCGTTCAGAAAGCGCACGAGGCCGGGCACGATGCCGATCGATGAAACCGTGATGCGGCGCGGACTCATGGCATAGCCCCATTCGGCGCTTAGGATCTCGACGCTTTGAAGTACTTCGTCAAGGTTGTCAAACGGTTCGCCCATGCCCATGTAGACAATATTGGTGACCTCCCGCCACTCCGGAATGCTGCGGATCTGGTTGACGATTTCGCCGGCGGTGAGCTGCCCCTGGAAGCCCTGCTTCCCGGTCATGCAGAACTCGCAGCCCATCTTGCAGCCCACCTGCGTGGAGACACAGACCGTCTTCCGGTCCTTGAAGGGGATCATGGCCGTCTCGATGAACCGGCCGTGTGCGGTGGGAAAGAGGTATTTTTTTGTGCCGTCGGCGCTGGTCTTCACCTCCACCGGTTCGACAAGGCCAAAGGTGTGGTGTTCGTTCAAGGCCTCGCGCGCTTTCTTGGAAAGGTTGGTCATTTCATCGATTGATGAAATCTCCTTCCCATACAGCCAGTCCGCCATCTGCCCGGCGGCAAACTTCGGCAGCCCGTACGCCGCGGCCAGCGCCTGCAGCTCGGCCAGTGTCTTTCCAAAGAGTGGGGTTCTTTCGTCCATGTCCGCCCGTTTCTACGGCCAACGCGGTCTGTCCGCAAATAAAAAGGCTCAAGACTCGAAGATCAGCGGATCAATCCTTTGCGCATAGGAGACGGCACAGTTTCTGTTGTATTCGAGTAAAAAGCATGTAACTTTCGGGGACTAAAATAGCTCAATTGTAAGCCAAAGGGGAGATGAATGAGCAAGCCTGATTATTTGGTTGATGGGTACAAATGCCAATTGTTCACGTGGTTACGAAGAGTTCTTTTTGCAGGGTTGCTTGTGTTGTGCAGCCATGGAATTTCGGCGGAATATTGGTCTTTCACTGATACAGCAGGACGAAAAACCGAAGCTCGGATTATTGAGTATGATGCTGAAAGAAAGACCGTTGTGCTGAAACGCAAGAATGGAAGATCTCCTGCCGCAGTTCCGCTGGAGATGCTTTCAGCGGCCGATCTCGAGTATATTGGCAGATGGGTAGTTGGCCAGGGATTTCTGGATAAACAACGACTCAAGATTCGTATTGAAGAAAATGCAACACGCTGGGAGGACGCAGGTGACGATGACGGTGTTCGGGAAAAGAAATCAACCAGCTATGTGATACATCTAACCAACAATACCGGGATCAAGCTTGAAGGTATCCGTGCAGAATACTGTCTCTATCGGGATCGTAGGAAATATATCGAAACTAACAATTACGGAGTTCCAATTAGCGACCTTGAGGTGGGTGGAAGCGAGCAGGCTGAACCAAGAAACAGACATACCAGTTTCAAGCGCACTTCACAGTTTTTGAACGAAGTTGTGGGTGCCCGTTTTCGCTTTTATATGGCGTTGAATGATGACTCGGAGATCATGCGGGAAATCTGTATTCCCAAGCCGCTTCCTCTTGAGAAATATCCGTGGAAGGAAGGGAAAAAGGTGGAGCAGGCAAAACTAAAGCAACTGCCCGATCCAGCCAGTTATCCTGAAAAAGAGATGACGAAGCGGGATGTGGAGGCTATTGCAGAGGCCTATATCCATTCGTTTAAAGAGAAGAATTTCAATGCATGGCAACAGTTGCTCGCCCCGATGAACTCCAATTCCTCCGAATTAACCGAGAGCCGTTTTAGTTATCCCGCGCACAATATCAAGCGCATGAAAATTGAAGAAATTGAAGGGCTGAATGTAAGAATCTCCATGAGAAATGAAAACAACCACGAGTTTGATGGTTGGCTGCAAATCCATCAGTCCGGACATATCAAATACGGCTCCTGCATAATCCAGCACCCGGTCAAGAAAGCATTTCAATCCCTACGGTACCTTTTGGCCAAGGAGGATTCTTGGCGCAATACAGGAATTCATGCACTCAAGAAGGCGAAAGTCCCCTTGTGCGGTTACGAGATCGATGAAACAAGGGAAAAACAAGAAGCCGCAGTGGATCGGATTCTGGATTGGCTAATCGAAAATGGTGCTGACCATGACCCCACAGAACCTAAAGTGGTAATGCCTTCGTCCCAGTTCAGAAAATGCCTTCGGGATGCGAGGCGAAGCATATCGAATTGCGGCCATAACCATTAAACTGTTTGGTGGGGCATCATGAAAAAGCCCGGCACGAAACAATCATGCCGGGCTAGTGTCTTGTTCAACCCGATGCCAGGGCTCAGCCTGCGCCCTGCCTGACCTCGATGATTTCGTCGGCGACTCCGCCGTGCGCTTCGCGGTGGACCGCTTCCGCGGCCTCCTTGCTGGGCGCGTTGCAAAGGCAGAAGATCGCCTTTTCGGCCTCGCTGTACCAATAGTTCACGAATTCAACGCCATGCTTGGCTTGCACTTCCAGATCTTTCCGGTGTGCTTCGTCCAGTCCTTCCTGGGTGATTCCTTCCACGTTCCGGTGGATGTCCATGTATAACGGCATTTTCAGCCTCCTTGTTGTGGGTTCATCTTTCTGTTTCCATTCAGCCGAAGACGATATCGCCTTTCATGCTGTAGAGGACGTACAAGACCTCCTCCTTTTCCCGCTGGCCAATGCCGTTTTTCTCCAATGCGGCGAGGGCATCGTCCAGTACCGCCACAAACTCGGCGGCATCGATGTTCATTCCGGCGTGGGCCGCCTTCATATCCTTGCCTTCGTAGATCTGAGGGCCGCCTGTCCCGGCAATGAAAAAGTTGGCCACCGTCTGCTTTACCGCGCGTGCGTCAGACTTGGCGAAGCGGGGTGCAATCCTTGGATTGGCGGCGTGGTTGTCGAATACGTCGCTGGCGATCCGGGTGATTCCTTCCGAACCACCGAGTCTTTCATATAACGATTCTTCCATGGTCTTCCTCCGTGCCGATGTTTAATCCGACGGAACGACTCGGACTTCAGACGCCCCGCTTATTAAGATAAGATCTAAATAACGTTTTGGCGGGTAGATGTCCAGAACTTTTTTTGGCTCCTCTACAAGCCTTCAGGCAAGGGAGTAGCCGATTCGCATTTTATCACACCTCTTAAAGTGTGGTATTGGATTCGCTTGGACTCCGGCACCGGGCGGCGGCTCAACTGCTTACTAGTAGATTGAAGCGGGTCTGCTCGCGGCGGAGCAGGGAATCGAATTTGGGCGGGGTATCGATGGATAGGGCCATTTCCCGTTGATCGGCGGGATGCGGGAAACGGAGTTCGACCGCCGCCAGAAAAAGCCCTTTTCCCTTCAATACATTCCCCGCCGTTCCATATTTCTGGTCGCCGACGATCGGATGTCCAATGGTCGCCATGTGGATGCGCAGTTGGTGCGTTCGCCCGGTGGCGGGAAACAGATCGACGAGGGTGAGGTGCCCGCTCCGAAGCGATGGAACCGTTTGAACGGGCGCATAGCGGCTATGTGCCTGAAGTCCGTTGATCGGTTCGTCGATCTGGCCCGGTGCCGAAAGTTCCCCCATCACCACGGCGCAATAGCGCTTGTGGATTTTACGAGCCTCGAACTGTCGGCCCAGAAACACTTGCGCGCCTGCTGTTTTGGCCACTAGCAGCAAGCCGCTGGTTGAATAATCGAGCCGATGAACCGGCTGCGGCCAGTCGAGGGCATCCGGTCGCGTGGAGGGCGAGAGGCTCCCTGCCAATGCATTTTCGATGGTCTTGAATTTATTCCCGCTCACTTCGATGCCCGGCGGTTTGTTGATCACGGCCAGATGTTCGTCTTCGAAAACCACCTCCAGCGGCAACCGATAGGCCTTGGGAATCCTTTGCTGAAGATCAACCAGTTCCAATATCTGGCCCGCCTGCACCCAGTCGCCGCTTTGGGCGGGGGCGCTGTCGACCAGCAACTCCCCCCGCTTGATGGCTTTTGCAATGCCTTTGCGCGACGGGATCGTTGGGAACGCCGTTCGGGCATAATCGGAAAGCCGCACACCGCCTATGCCCTCGGGAACCCTATGCGTCTCTTTGATGATCATTCCCTGTTGTCCTTGTTTGAGACTTCACCAGTCTAATTCACGAAAAACCCGATTCCTTATCGACGGTTTCACTGTTATCGAAATCGATTTATGCCCGATTGACACGGAGTGTAAAGCCGTCCAGCCCAAATGTCTTTCTGTTTATCAAATTACGGACTCCTGGTTCGAGGTTGCTATGGGAAGGCTCATGGAATGCGGCGCTGCGGAGCAAGTGCTCGTTTCATTCTTAGTTTGGGTGAGCTTCGATAGGACTGCTTCGAGTAGAGGTGTCATCAGATTCAAGCGTTTCATTTGAATGACGAGATTCCAGAAAGGCTCGAATTTTTTCCATCCACTCGCGTAGAAGAAGTGCTTCAACTGATGCTTGGCCGTGCCATGGAACAGGCTGGATCGAACGACGGATTTCCACTGGTAGAAATCATGGTAGGCTTTGTGGTATCCGTTGGTTAATTCATCGGCACTCATCCTCTTGGGAGAAAAGGTAGCATGGCGTGTATCATACAGGTTCCAGTCATCGGTCAGAATACGTCCCGCCGATTTCATTTTTTGGTGGAACCCGGTTCCTGGGTAGGGCGTCGCAATGTGAAAGGTTGAGGTGGTGATGCCCATCTCAATGGCCCACTCAACGGTGCGTCGGAAAACATCCGGGGAATCTCCATCCAGTCCGAACACAAAGCTGCCATTGATCATTACACCCAAATCATGGAGCCGTTGGATCGCTCGCCGATAATCCCGGTTCAGGTTGTGCCCCTTGTTCCCCTGTTTAAGGTTATCTGGATTCAATGTTTCAAATCCCACAAAAATACTGCGAAGTCCTGCCTCTGCCGCAGTTTCTATAATATCCCCTTGAAGGATTGAGTCCACCGTGGCGGCTCCTTGGAAGATTCTCCCCATGCCTTGCATCTCCAAAAACAAATTTCGAGAAAACATCGGGTTTCCAAAAAGATGATCATCAAGGAAGTACAGATGCTTTCCGGGAAGTCGGTCAATTTCAGCCAGCGCACTATCCAGGCGTTGTGTGTAAAAAGAGCGGCCGCCCTTGAAAAAGGAGTCCTTGTAGCAAAAGTCGCAATGGTGCGGGCATCCTCTCGATACGACAATGGAGTTGGGTACAAGGTATTTTTCTTTTTTGATTAGATCCCTTCGAATGGGCGGAACATTTTCCAGCGAACGGTGCTTAGAGAAATACCGTTTTTTTGGAACCTTCTCCCGGAAGTCTGCCAAAAAGCGAGGGAACGACTCCTCGGCCGGGCCAGTAAAAATGGCATCGGCATGTTGGGATGCTTCTTCTGGAAGTGTCGTAACGTGCAACCCACCGAGGATAACAAACACTCCTTTGGAGCGATAATGGTCGGCAATGCGATAAGACCGAAGGGCATTGGTAATGTAGACTTCGATGGCCACTAGGTCGGGATGATCATCGAGAGTTAGCCGTTCCACATGTTGATCAATAATTTCGATCTCATCGTTGGAATCCAGATAGGCTGCCAATGTGGCCAAGCCTATCGGAGGGAACAAGGAATATTTAATGGGACGCCAAAAAGGGCTTTCTGCTTCTGTCAGGGATGGAAGGATAAATTTTACTTTCATGTTCCCCGTTTCACAATTTGCCCGGGAGGGTTTCAGTGGCGGTCAGGTTTTCCCTGTCTACTGGAGCAGGGCGAATGGGGAGTTAGTCGCCTAGGCTTGCCTAGTCGTTCAATTATTTTAAGTAGAGATTGAAGTCTGCTTGCCCAAATGCCTTCCCGCTGACCAGGATTTCGATGGCGTGTCTGCCGGGGTGGTATTTGCGCGTGGTGACGGGTTTGATCGCGTGCCGCTTGGTTAGCTCCACGGTTTCGCCCGGCGCGATTTCCAGGCTTCGGAGCTTGAAGACCTTTGGGCTGGTCTGGCCGCTGGCCTTCATGTGGTGCACGGCATAGTCGACGACCACCTTTTGGGGCACAGCGGCTTTGGATTTTAGCATCGCCGTGAATTCCAGCGACTCGTCCAAACGGATCTGCTTGGGCGAAACGTTCAGGGACAGAAGTTCAATGCGTGGGTTTTCCGTGTAGCCGAGCAGGCCAAACACATCCGGATGTCCGGCCTTGACGAGTGAGCGGGTGGCGTGGCGGACGATCCATGTTCTCCCGGGGCTTGGGGTTTTCTGCCAGCGGCGGCAACAGGCGATGACGGCATCGGGGTGATCCTTTGAAATATCGTTGAGATTGTTGGCCACCGAGCGGCGGACATATTCACTCTTGTCATCCTTCAGCTTTTCCAATAGTCGGAATACGGGGGAGGGATCGTCAATGAACTGCGGCAGGTGCGTGCCCCACGGCAAGCGGGGGCGGGTTCCCTCGGAGACAAGCCGCCGTACATGTTCGTCGGGATCGGTACACCATGCTGATAAGCGCTGGAAGGTGAGGTCAAAATGTCCGCTGATGAAGGGACGGATGGCAAACTCGGCGGAAAAGAGGGGCGTTAGCCCCTTGAGCACACCGAGTGCCTTTTCCGGATGGCCGAGGCCGTGTTCACCGACATAATCGATGATGGGCCACGCGGCAAAGCCGGCAAGGTTGTCATTGGGATTGCCCGGAATCCAATTGCCTTTCAGTTGGATCAGGATGTCGGCGGTCTCGTTGAAATCGTCCGGCAAATAACCATGCAAAACGCCGATGACATGGCACACCCGTTCCTTCAGTTCAAGTTTCTCAAGCCCTGCTACCGCATCTGCTGCAAATTCCTTTCTGGAGAAACCGGGAATCGTACGCGCCAGTGATCCGGCGATGCGCTCCACCGCCGCACCGTTCAGTCCATCCTTCATTAACCGTTGTTCCGCCATCACAGGAGACCCGGGATCAGGCGCGGGATTTCTTGATGGTGTCGTAGGCTTCGTTGACCTTGGCGAGCTGTTCGTTCGCATATTCCATGAATTCGTCGGGCAGGCCCTTGGAGGCAAGTTTGTCGGGATGGAAGTCGTTGCACTTCTGGCGGTAGACCTTTTTGATTTCATCGTCCGGCATGTCCGGCGAAACCTCCAGCACCTTGTAGGCGTTGTCGAGCGCAGTTGCCGTGTTTCCGCGCACCCCACCCAGCATAGCGTCGATGGTACCGGGCCGGAGGCGGAAGGCGCGCTCTGCCTGCAGCAGGATCTCGCGTTCATTCGGGTGGATCGTCCCGTCAGCCTGTGCCACGGCGTGTAGTGCCGCGAGGAAGGTCATCGCGATCTGGTGGTTGAACTGGACCGCGCCCGCGAGCTGGTTGAGATAGTCGGCCGCCGTATGCGGATCATCCTTGGCCGTGCGGAAGATGCCGATGGCTGATTCGCGCATCGGCCCCGTGTAGCCAAAATGCGCCATGATCTGTTCAACGGCGCGGATCTCCGTCTGGGTGATCTGTCCATCGGCGCGCGCCATTTTGGCTAGGCAGCCGAAAAAGGCGACTTGGATTGTTTGGCCTGTCGTCCTGAGCCGATCCGCTCCCTTGTCGAACTGGTGCCCGATGCCGACGCCTACCACGGTTCCCAGGGGGCCGAGCAGCGAACCCAGCACCCCGCCAATGATTTTACCTGTCCATGCCATGGTTGTTTCCTAACGAGTGATCCTGCGGGATAATTTGAGTGCGTACTGTAGCGAATCGGGCATGGAGCCGCCAAGAAAGGAAGGGGACTGAAAATTCCAGCATTAGGCATTCTCCCCGTTTTGGCATCTTTCTGGCTTGAAAATGGAAGGATTCGGCCCGTTGTAATGCGAATACTGCATCAAGCAGGCTTTACTGGGCGAAGTAAAGTAAAGGAGCTAGCCATGGAAATGACGGAACTTGTAATCATCGCCGGTATCGGCGCCATTGTCGGGCTTATTGCCGGGCTTCCAAGTAAAACCGGCCGCCTCGGGCGGATTGGAATAACGATCATCGGAGCACTCGGCGGCTTGCTGGGCGGCTGGATATTGTCTTTGGTCGAGATCGATTTCACCCTCGGAGAGGTATGGATGGACTCCGCTGCATCCGCCGCCATCGGCGGCGCCCTGCTTTTGGTGCTGGTGGGGGTTTCCAGGGTAAAGCTAAAATAGTCCAAAAACCTAAACACGGGATGATATGCCCGCTTAAGGAAAAGCTTTGCCACCACGGCGCGGTCAAAGATTACCAATTCGAGGAAGAGTCTGCCGCTTTAGATGGAAGGCCAAGCCCCGGTCGTATTCCTTCGAGGCATTCATTGGCCAGCTTCCGTTTCATTTCCCGAAAAACTGCGGCATTGGCTGGCTGATCACCTCTGCCATGCTGCTGGCCACGGTGCCTTGCTTGGATTTGGTATTGGCGGCTATCGCGTGGCGCCGTTTGGCAACGCGATAATCTGGATTCAACTACTGATGGTGGTTGCGATCATCCTGCTGCTCATCCCGCGCATCGCCGCCCGCGATACGGCATTGGTTCTCGAAGCCCCGGTTTTTTCGCTAGCGCTGAACATGGCATCGCTTGCCGCCGGGATCGGTGTCGTCTCCATCGAGATTCTGCGCATGCCCGCCGACTGGGCCGACATGGCGGTCACG
>JBDLHZ010000053.1:0-10351 GCA_039715135.1 Verrucomicrobiota bacterium | reverse complement strand
CCAGTTCTTGGAGCCGGAGCACTGCACGTGGGAAAACCTCGATGCCACGCTCGACAAGCTGAGCGAGGGCTCCTTCAAGGTGAAGAAATGGGTGCTCGGCGCCGCACTCGCCTGCCTGATGCACGACCGCGAAATCACCGTCGAGGAAACCGAGCTCTTCCGCGCCATCTCCGACACCCTCGGCTGCCCCGTTCCCCCGTGGGTCACGCCAGCGGAACTGAAAAGCTGACCATCTCCGCCAAGGGCAGGCTCGATATATCCAACACAGCACAAACGACTTGCACCACGAATTTCCCCTGTATTTCCATACGTTCAAACGTATGGGGTGATGAATTCCGTAACATACTGCATAATAGTATATTACAACAATAATTCATTGCTGAAGTTCAAACGCCCTTCAAGGCATTTTTCGCGGCGCGGCCGATATCTGCCGGGGATTCGACGACGGTGATGCCGCATTCGGCCATGAGCTTCTTCTTGGCGGCGGCGGATTCGTCCGCGCCGGAGACGATCGCACCGGCGTGCCCCATGCGGCGGCCGGGCGGTGCGGTCTGCCCCGCGATAAATCCGATCACCGGCTTGTCCATGTTGTCCTTGGCGTACTGCGCCGCCTCGATCTCCATCGAGCCGCCGATCTCGCCGATCATTACGATTGCCTCGGTTTCGGGGTCGGCCTCGAACATTTCGAGAAGATCCTTCATGGTGGTTCCAATGATGGGGTCGCCGCCGATACCGATGCAAGTGGACTGTCCAAGCCCTTCGGCGCACAGTTGATCCACCGCTTCGTAGGTCAAGGTGCCGGATTTTGATATCACGCCTACCGATCCCTTCTGCGCGATGAAGCCGGGCATAATGCCCACCTTGGCTTCGTCCGGCGTCAGGATGCCGGGGCAGTTGGGGCCGATAAAGCGCGAGCCGGTCTTCTCGACGAACGCCTTTACTTCGACCATCTGCGCAATCGGAATCCCTTCCGTGATGCAAACGATCAGCTCGATGCCCGCCGCAGCGGCCTCCATGATCGCATCGGCCGCGAACGCCGGCGGCACAAAAATCAACGATACATTTGCGCCGGTCCCGGCGCGCGCCTCGGCGCAGCTGTTGAAGACCGGCACCGACCCTTCGAGTGCGGATTGCCCACCTTTGCCCGGCGTGACACCGCCCACAATATTGTCGCCATATTCCAAGCATTGGGCCGCGTGGAAGCTCCCCTCGGAGCCGGTGATCCCCTGCACGATAATCCTCGAATCCCTATCCACCAAAATCGCCATAATCAACCTTGTTTTATGAACCACGAAATACACGGACCACACGAAAACCAGAAGTACGGAAACCTTTCGTGTATTTAGTGTATTTCGTGGTTAGCCCTTGCTTTTCGCAGCTTCTACAACCTTGTTTGCGGCATCCTCGAAGGAATCTGCGGAAATAATCGATACACCAGAGTTGGCGAGCAACTCCTTCGCCACGTCGGCGTTGGTTCCAGCGAGCCGCACGACGACGGGCACGTTCAAATCCAGCTCCTTGACCGCCTCGATAATGCCGTTGGCAATGCGGTCGCAACGGACGATTCCGCCAAAGATATTGATCAGGACCGCCTTCACGTTTTCATCGGAAAGGATGATGCGAAAGCCGTTCTTCACGGTCTCGACGTTCGCACCGCCACCGACGTCGAGAAAGTTGGCGGGCGACCCACCGCGCTGCTTGATAATGTCCATCGTGGCCATCGCCAGTCCCGCGCCGTTGACCATGCAGCCGACACTGCCGTCGAGCTTGATATAGTTGAGGTCGTATTTTCCGGCCTCGACCTCGGCGGGATCCTCTTCGTCGAAGTCGCGCATTTCGGCTATGTCGGGGTGGAGATGGAGCGCGTTGTCGTCAAAGTTAATCTTTGCATCGAGCGCAACGAGGTCGCCCTGTTCGGTGACCACCAGCGGGTTGATTTCAACGATGGAGCAGTCGAGTTCCCGGTAGAGCTTGTAGAGCTTCTGGAACATGCCGACCGCCTGTTTCGCGGCCAGCCCTTCCAGCCCGAGCGCCAGCCCGAGGTTGCGCGCCTGGAAAGTACGGAGCCCAAACCCCGGGACAACCGCCTCCTTGACGATCTTTTCCGGCGAGGTCTTGGCCACCTCTTCGATTTCCACCCCGCCCTCGGACGAAACCATGAAGACATCCATGCCCTTGGCGCGGTCGAGGGTGATCGCCGCGTAGAACTCCCGCTGGATATCGAGTGCCTGCGTCACCATCACCTTCTTGACCAGCCGCCCTTCGCTACCGGTTTGGTGCGTGACGAGCGTCATGCCAAGGATGCTCTTGATGTTTTCGAGCGCGCTTGCGCGGTCGGGCGAAAACTTGACGCCGCCGCCCTTGCCACGACCGCCCGCGTGTACCTGTGCCTTGATGACGAATTGTTCCGCGCCAAGCTCGCTGCCGACCTGATCGACCGCCGCCTCGGCCTGCGCCGGATCATCGATGGTCACACCATCCTGAATCGGAATTCCATAGCCCTTCAGCAACGCCTTGGCTTGGTATTCGTGTATTTTCATATGAAACAACCCTTAGCGAGCAATGAGTAATTCATAACTAATCTTAGCTCCATCAACAATTGCGCATTACTCGTTACGCATTATTCTCCTTTTTTTCAACCTGCTCCACGGTATCGTGGATAAAGCGCAGGATTTGGCGGATGGTCACGAGACCGAAGCCCCCGTCCTTCAACCGGATCGGCACGTGGCGATGCCCGCTGATGGAGAGAATGTTGATCACGTCGCCGAGGGAGTTCGATTCGTCCATGATTTCGTAGATCGGTCGCATGATCGAAGAGATCGGCATGCGATCGCGGTCGACGGAGGTGAGCACCACGTTCTGGATAATGTCGCGCTCGGAGAGAATGCCGTAGAGCCGCTTCGAGTCGCCCACCAAAATGCACTCGATGCGCGACGCCTTGAAGTTGGCGATGGCGGTTGCGATGCTGTCGCGCGGCGAGAGCATTTTCGAGCGCTTGTAGTCGTAGTCGTAGAAAATCTTCCCAACCGTGGTTTTCAGGCTGGCCGTAAGCGAATCGGTGGACTTGAGCAGCGCCTGGACCTGTTCGTCCATCACTTTCGATTCGTCGTTGTGCAGGGCACTGATGCCGCTCGAACGCTTGATCGACTTGCCCTTGCCCGAGACCGTCCAAAACTCGGAGCCACGCAGCAGCGCCTGCAGGTTGCGGCGGCCCCGCAAGGCCGTCACCTCCTTGATTTGCTTCTCCAACTCCTCTTCGTAGAGCGGTTTCTTTGCGGCGTGGTAGATGCCGACCGGCAACGGAAAGTCGGGATAATCCATTTCGGTCAGCATTGCGACATAGACCGGATCCTCGCTGAACATATCATGCACCACCAAATCCTTCTTGGTGACGCCCTGTTCGCCGATCGTGACCACCTTTGGCTTCGTCCCCTTGAGAATGATGCCCTTGTTGCGTTTTTCACCGAAGATGAGCGGCTTGCCCTGCTCAAGGTAGAGCAAACGGTCTTCGCGGCGGGAGCGGTCGGAAACATCGGCCCACGCCGTCTTGTTGAAAATGACGCAGCTCTGCAAGATCTCCACGAAGGCGGTGCCGGCGTGTTCCGCGCCGGCCTTGAGGACCTCGGTGATGTGCTTGGGATCGGTATCCACCGCCCGGCCCACGAAGGTCGCCTCGGAGGCGAGCGCGATGCGCAGCGGATTGATCGGCTCGTCGATCACGCCGTAGGGGCTCGTCTTGGTGATCTTCCCCTTTTCCGAGGTCGGGCTGTACTGCCCCTTCGTCAAGCCGTAGATCTTGTTGTTGAGCAGGATGATGTTCATGTCGAGATTGCGGCGCAGCGCATGGACCAGATGGTTCCCGCCGATACTCAGCCCGTCGCCATCGCCGGTGACCACCCAAACCGACAGCTCCGGATTGGCGACCTTCACGCCCGTGGCAATGGCGGGGGCGCGTCCGTGAATGGCATGGAAGCCGTAGGTGTCGAGATAGTACGGGAAGCGGCTCGAACAACCGATGCCACTCACAAATACATAGTTCTCCTTCGGAATGCCAAGCTGCGGCAGCACGTTCTGCACGGAATTGAGCACGGCATAGTCGCCGCAGCCGGGACACCAGCGCACCTCGGACGAAGAGACGAAATCCTTGCGGGTCAGATATTCCTTCAAGCCATTCATGCTTCCCCCCCTCCCTGCAAATATTCCTTGATGCCATCGACCAGTTCCGAAATCCGGAACATCCGCCCCTGGACCTTGTTGATCGATTTGACGTCGACCAGGTATTCCGCGCGCAATATCAGCGACAACTGCCCAAGGTTTATTTCGGGGACCACCACGTGCTCGAACTGCTTCATCAGTTCGCCAAGGTTTTTCGGCAGCGGATTGAGATGGCGCAGATGGGTATGGCTCACGGCATGTCCCTCGGCCTGCAGCCGCCCGACCGCCATGGCGATGGCGCCATAGGTGCTTCCCCAGCCCACCACCAGCACCTTTCCACTTGTTTCGCCCAGCACGCTGGACGGCGGAATGTCGTCGGCAATGCACCGCACCTTTTCCGCGCGGAGCCGGCACATTTTCTCATGGTTTTCGGCATCGTAGCTCACCACGCCGGCCTCGGTTTTCTCCAGGCCGCCGATGCGGTGCTCGAAACCCGGGCGCCCGGGCACGGCCAGCCGGCGTGCCAGCGTTTTCGGGTTGCGCTCGTAGGGGATATACTCCTCGCCATGCTTGATCGGCTCGACGGAGATATCGGGAATATCCGTCACCTCCGGAACCTTCCACGGCTCGGAGCCGTTGGCCAGATAGGTATCGGTCAGCATCACCACTGGCGTTCGGTATTTCAACGCGATGCGCACAGCCTCGATGGCGCAGTCGAAGCAGTCGCCCGACGACTCCGCAGCGACCACGGCCACCGGCGATTCGCCGTTGCGGCCGTAGAGTGTCTGCAGCAAATCGGCCTGCTCGGTCTTGGTCGGCAAGCCGGTGCTCGGACCGGCGCGCTGGACGTTCACCACCACGAGCGGCAGTTCGGTAATCACCGCCAGCCCCAGGGCCTCGGACTTCAGGCACAGCCCCGGCCCACTGGTGGTCGTTACGCCGAGCGCACCCGCAAAGGAGGCACCGAGCGCCACGCCGATGGCAGCAATCTCATCCTCGGCCTGCACCGTCTTGACGTTGAAGTTCCGGTGCTTGGCAAGCGTCTCCAGGATCGGGGTGGCCGGCGTGATTGGGTAGCTGCCCAGCACGAGGTCGCGCCAGCTGTTTTCCGAGGCGGCGATCAGCCCCAGCGCCGTCGCTTCGTTGCCGGTGATCTTGCGGTAGACGCCGTCTTCCAGCACGCGCCTGTGCACCGTGCATTGCGGAATGTTGACATCCTTGTTCTCGCCGACAATGAACCCGGCCTTCAGCGCCAAGGCGTTGGCGTCGGCGATCATGGGAAGCCGCTCGCGCCACTTGGTTTCGATCCATTCCAATGTCGCGTCGAGCGGGCGGGAGTAGACCCAGGAGGCGATGCCCAGCGCAAAGAAGTTCCGGCAGCGCGACCTCAGCGCCGGTTTTAGCGGAAGCTCCTTGAGTGCCTCCTCCGTCATCGCGTTGATATCGACCGTGATTACACGGTATTCGTCCGCGAGCACGGGATCGTCCAGCGGATTGGTTTCGTACAGGGCCTTCTTGAGATTGGGCGGAGTGAACGATCCGGTATTAACGATCAGCAACCCCTTGGGCTCCAGTTCCTGCAGGTTTACCTTCAGCGCAGCGGGGTTCATGACCACCAGCGCATCCGCCTTGTCGCCCGGCGTCATCACGTGGCTGCTTCCAAAGTGTACCTGGAAACCGGACACGCCCGGCAGCGAACCCGCTGGCGCGCGGATTTCCGAAGGGAAGTCCGGAAAGGTAACGATCGCATCGCCCAGCAACGCGCTCGCATCCGCAAACAGCTCGCCGACCGTCTGCATCCCGTCCCCGGAGTCGCCCGCAAAGCGGATCACAACCGATTCCTTCTCTATCAAGTTGGTTTTCTTTTCGGTCATGGCTATTCCCCCGAAGTGTGCGATGCAATCAAGCTGCTGTCGGGCGGGAGGTTCATGACCTCCAAGGGCAGGTGCTCGCTGATGAAGGCCATCAGACCCTGGATCGAAAGTATGCCTTCGATCTTTTCCCCGTTGAGAATAGGTATCTGGCGAAAGGGTCCGTCATGGAAGATTTCCAGCGCTTCCTGCACCGTCAGCTCCGGGTTCCCCGCAAAGGGATCCTTGGTCATGATGGTGTCGACGGGTGTTTCGCCGGGCAGGGACGAGCCGACAAACCCATGCATCAGGTCGCCGTTGCTGAGGAGGCCGATAACCTTCTGGTCTGCATCGACCACCAGCACGCAGCTGATCTTGTTGTATTTCATCTCCTTGACGGCATCGATGATCGTCGTGCCGGAGGGAACCACCGCCGGATGCAGCAGATTGATTTTCTCGATCGGTTCCGACCAGAATGTCGCTTTCTTTTTTGCAGGCATGGCTGTCCTTGTTCGTGATTCGTGATTCGTGATTCGTGATTCGTGATTCGTGATTCGTAAAAATCGCGTGCCAGCCCCTCTGTACCTGTCAAGCATTACGTATTACGCATTACTCGTTAAGCTCGCCTTGATGAATTCGCGGTTGAGGCGCGCGATGTTTTTCACGTCGATGCCCTTCGGGCAGGCGACGGCGCACTCGTATTCGTTGGAGCAATTGCCGAAGCCCAGTTCATCCATTTTATTGACCATGTTCCGGGCGCGTTGCGTGCGTTCGGGATGGCCTTGCGGCAGCAGGGCGTACTGCGAAACCTTGGCTGCCGTGAAGAGCATCGCCGCGCCGTTCGGGCAGGCCGCCACGCAGGCACCGCAACCGATGCACTCGGCCGCATCCATCGCCGCCTCGGCCAGCTCCTTCTTGATCGGGGTGGTCGAGGCCTCCGGAGCATTGCCGGTCTTGACCGAAACATAGCCGCCTTCGACAATAATGGCATCGAGGCCGCTGCGATCGACGATCAAATCCTTGATCACCTGAAACGGCTTGGCGCGGAAGGGTTCGATCACGATCTGGTCGTTGTTCTTGAACTTGCGCATGTGCAGTTGGCAGAGCGTGGTGCGCTCGTACGAGCCGTGCGTCTTGCCGTTGACCACCGCCCCGCAGCAACCGCAGATGCCCTCGCGGCAATCATGCTCGAACGCGATCGGCTCCACGCCGTTGAGCGTGAGCTGCTCGTTCACGATGTCGAGCATTTCGAGGAATGAGGCATCGGTGTCGATGCCCTGCGCCTGATAGGTTTCGAACCGCCCTTCTTCGTCCTGGTTCTGGCGCCAGACCTTCAGCGTTACATTGATTTTCTCTGCCATGCCAATTCTCCTTCAAAAATCTAAAACACCCGCTCCGCTCAAGACACAAAGAACACGAAGTCTTTGTGCTCTTAGTGCCTTTGTGTTTAATCATTATTTATACGACCGCTGGCTCAGCTTCACCTCTTCAAACACCAGCTCTTCCTTGTGGAGCACCGGCTCGTTTTCCAGCCCTTGGAACTCCCACGCGGCGACGTAGCAATATTCATCATCCTTGCGCAGGGCTTCGCCCTCGTCCGTCTGGCTCTCCTCGCGGAAGTGGCCGCCGCACGACTCGGCGCGGTCGAGCGCATCCTTTACCATCAGCTCCGCGAACTCCATGAAGTCGGCGACGCGGTTGGCGCTTTCCAGCGCCTGGTTCAGATCGTCGGCGGAGCCGGGCACGTTGACGTCTTTCCAGAACTCGGCGCGGATCTGCGGAATTTTTTCAAGCGCCGCCTTCAGCCCCGCCTCACTGCGCCCCATGCCGCAGTTTTCCCAGAGCAGGAGGCCAAGCTCGCGGTGGAAGTCGTCGACCGTGCGGCTGCCCTTGACGGCGAGCAACTTGTCGAGTTTGTCCTGCGCGGCCTTTTCGGCTTCGGCAAACGCCGCGTGGTCGGTTCCAACGGTTGGAAGCTCGGCGGAGGCGAGGTAGTCGTTGATGGTGTTGGGCAGCACGAAATAGCCATCGGCCAGCCCTTGCATGAGTGCGCTCGCGCCAAGACGGTTGGAGCCATGGTCGGAAAAATTGGCTTCGCCGATGGCATAGAGGCCGGGTAGCGAGGTCATCAGGTTGTAGTCCACCCAAAGGCCGCCCATGGTGTAGTGGACAGCGGGGAAGATCCGCATCGGCGTGGTGTATGGATCTTCGTCGGTGATGCGGTTGTACATCTCGAACAGGTTGCCGTACTTCGCTTCGATGTTGTCGCGGCCAAGGCGCTCGATGGCGGCGGCAAAGTCGAGATAGACCGCGTTGCCGGTGGCTCCGACGCCGCGCCCTTCGTCGCACACCATCTTGGCGTTGCGCGAGGCGAGGTCGCGCGGAACGAGGTTTCCAAAGCTTGGATATTTGCGTTCGAGGTAGTAGTCGCGCTCGTCTTCGGGAATCTCGTTGGCGGGGCGTTGGTCGCCCTTCGCCTTCGGCACCCAGATGCGTCCGTCGTTGCGGAGACTTTCACTCATGAGCGTGAGTTTGGATTGGTATTCGCCGTGGACGGGGATGCAGGTTGGGTGGATCTGCGTGTAGCATGGGTTGGCGAAGGCCGCCCCCTTTTTATAGGCACGCCACGCCGCGCTGGCGTTGCAGTTCATGGCATTGGTGGAAAGGAAGAAGACATTGCCGTAGCCGCCGGTGGCCAGCACGACGGCATCGGCTTCATGGCGGGTTAGTTCGCCGGTGACGAGGTTGCGGGCAATGATGCCGCGCGCCTGGCCGTCGACCACGACGACATCGATCACCTCGGAGCGGGTGTGCATCGTGACGCCGCCTTTCTTAATCTCCTTGGAGAGCGCACCGTAGGCGCCGATCAGCAGTTGCTGGCCGGTCTGGCCGCGGGCGTAGAAGGTACGCGAAACCTGCGCACCACCGAAGGAGCGGTTGGCGAGGTAGCCGCCATATTCGCGCGCAAACGGAATGCCCTGCGCGACGCAGTGGTCGATGATCTGGTTGCTGACTTCGGCGAGGCGATAGACGTTGGCTTCGCGCGAGCGGAAGTCGCCGCCCTTGACGGTGTCGTAGAAGAGGCGGTAGACGGAGTCGCCGTCGTTGGGATAGTTCTTGGCGGCGTTGATGCCGCCCTGCGCGGAAATGGAGTGCGCGCGGCGCGGGCTGTCGGAATAGGTGAAGCACTGCACCTGATAGCCCAGCTCGGCCATCGTTGCGGCGGCGGACGCGCCGGCCAGTCCAGAGCCAACCACGATGACCTTGTGCTTGCGCTTGTTGGCCGGGTTGACCAGCTTGACCTTGAACTTGTGGTTTGTCCACTTTTCGGCCATCGGGCCGTCGGGTATTTTGGAATCAAGTTTCATGGGAGTCCTTACTGCTTTTTTTCAACACCAAGATCGCAAAGCACGCGAAGGGATGGGTTTTTATCTTCGCGACCTTTGCGACCTTCTGTTAAAGAAATTCGTATCCATCGGTATTCATCTGTAGTTTTCATTTTAGTAGAATAAAAGCGCCCGGATCGGGATGAGAGCGAAGGTGCCGGCCATGCCAATGGCAACGAGCGTGCTGATGAGTTTAATCTTGCTGCCCTTCCGCGGGACATACAGGCCATAGGTCTGGAGCGCGCTCTGCAACGCGTGGCTCAGGTGGAATCCGACCGCCACCATGAACAGGAGATAGACGGCCACATGCACCGGATCCTGGAACCGCGCATACACCATGCCGTAGACATCGTCGACCAGATGCCCGTTTAGTTCCACCTGCCACTTTTCCACCCCGATCGTGAAGTCGAGCAGATGCTTGACGATGAAAAAGAAAATCATGCCGCCCGAAAACGGCATCAGCTTCGCCGCCAGCGACCGCTCCGGCGTCGACTTGATCGTATGGCGCTTGCCGCGCGCCCTTGTATTGGTGATTAACGTTTGGATGCCCATCTCCATGTGGACAATGATTGCCGCCAGCATCAACACCTCGATCCCGATCACAATCGGAACAAGCTGGTGCAGGTGCGCGGCGTAGGAATTGAAGATGTCCGGCCCGAACAGGAACAGCACGTTGCCGCCCATGTGCGGGATCAGGAAGAGGAGAAACATGATCAGCCCGGAAGTTGCCAGCAACACCTTTTGGCCAATCGAGGAAAGTAGCGTCTGTTTAACATTCATGGTCGATAATTCCTGCTATTATACCCAGCTCAAAGCACATATACTAGTATCCCTATAATAATTTCGGGCTTTTGGAAACGGTTTGTTCGATTTTTATCCGCTGCGCCGTCACCTCCATTTACATTATAAAAGCCTAATATTCCAGAAACGATTCATCAAGCCGCTTGTTCCTTTTTCTTT
>JBDLHZ010000052.1:0-10363 GCA_039715135.1 Verrucomicrobiota bacterium | reverse complement strand
GCAAGGATGGGCTGTCTATCCAAAGGGAAAAGGGGTCACCCTGAAGCAACCCCAGTTTGACGGACACTCGGAAAGGAACCATAGTGGCTCCGAAAAGAGAGTCCAATGAAAAGAAAGCCCTACCAGAAACACAGCAAGGAATTCAAAATCGAAGCCCTCTGCCGTCAATGCTTCGCAGAAACGGTTGATTGACTCTACTTTAGAAATTGTGGACAAGCCCGGTCGCTATGCACTCCCGCCCATGTGGACAAACGGTGCCGGATCCCGAAAGGCAGTCGGGTTTTTTATTTCCAGCGGCGTTGTCGCATCCATTCACCTCAATCCATTGCCTTCAACAATGGCAAAGGTGTTTCACTTTAGAAAAAAGCGACTTACCTCTGGTAATAAACCATTCGCCGAATCGATCGACAACTATTTCGACAGCCAGCTTCGGAGCGAGACGGCATCCTGAAGGAACTGCCCGGGGTCGTCGTCGCGGACATATTCGAGCAACGCATAGCGGTTCGTGCCGGATTCATCGGCAGCGGCGAGGCAAGCTTTCCAAATCTCGGAGCCTTCCGCAAGGGGTCGCCTGTCGTACGGTGGTTCGGGAGCGGCATCCCAGTGGAACACATGCACGTTGAGAAGCCGCTCCTTGAGCGCGGCAATCTGTTCAAGCCGCTGGTTCAAGCCGCTGCCGTTCGGGGGTTGCCAATAGGTGTAGAGGTTGGGGTGATCCGCTACACGGAGCAGCTTCAATGCCCCGTCCAAGGTTTCGGTAAAAGTGTTGTCGTGGAACTCGTAGGCAACCTTGACCTCCCGCTTTTCCGCAGCATCAGCCAACTTTCGGCTTTGCTCAGCCACCACTTGAAAATATTCCGGCGTTTTATCAATGGCGAACGATCCGGCCCATATCCGGAGAACGGGGGCTCCGAGGATCGCAGCCGCATCGATTGCTGGATCAAAATCGGCAAGCGGATCACCGGGTTTGTCGAAGGCAAAGCAGTAGGAGCCGTAGCCAGCGACTTCGAGCCCAGCCTCGCGGGTCAACCGCCCCACCAGCTCGGCATTTGGCAGATCCGAGGGCGGAACATGCACATCGCCTCCCCACTCTATACCGTCAAGCCCCGCTTCGACCGCCAAGTCGATAACCTCGTCCACCGTCTTTTCCCGAAACGTTATCGAGCATACTCCGCTTTTAATCACAGCATTCCCCCACCTACGCCAATGTGGCGGCCTCTTCACAGGTGATTTCCCCCTTCAGTGGCTGCCCCGCCAGATAGCGGTCGATCTCATCAACAATAAAGTGCCCCAGCCGCCGACGTTCGTTGCCAAAGGAGCCGGCAAGGTGCGGTGTAAGCACCACGTTGGGCAGGCCGAAGAACGGGCAGCCCAGCTCGGGCGGCTCAGGTTCGGTCACGTCGATGCAGGCAAAGACATCGGGTCGCGCCTTGAGGAATTCGATGAGCCCGGGCTGGTCTATAATCGCTCCGCGGGCGGTATTGATCAGCGTTGAGTTCGGCTTCATTGTATCGAGCAGCTTCCTGCCAATGATCCCTTTCGTGCCTTCATTGGAAGGTAGGTGCAGGGAGACGACATCGCAGGTTTTGAAAATTTCCTCCGTCGAAACGAAGGCGACGCCCGACTCCTCTTCCGGAGAGAGGGACGAGGCATAGACCTCGACATCAAACGGACGGAGCAATTCGGCAATTTTTCGGGCGATCACTCCGAAACCCACCAATCCCACCTTAGAGCCGAACATTCCCTGAACGGGCTTGTCGCCCTGCCAGACATGCGGCAAGTCGGCCTTGGCAAGCTGCATGTATTCCCATCCGCGCTTCAGACTGAAAATGGTCTGGGCAAGCACGAATTCGGCAACCGGAATCGCGTTCACGGCCGCCGCGCTGGTGATGCGGATGCCGCGATTCCATGCGGAATTGATCATCAAACCCTGGATCGACCCGGCTCCATAGAAATAGATCTTGAGGTTCGGCATGGCCGCGAGCAGTTCTTCATCAAGGATTGCGCCGCCCCATGACGAGACGATTGCTCCGGCATCTTCCAGCAAAGCGCGATGCTCCCGCCAGTTTTCGCGGACCACCAGTGTATTGGGAATATCGAGTCGACGGGCAATGGCAGCCAACTGCTCCGGGCCGTAGACCGCATCCAGACTGCTTTGTGCACAGAAATAGATTCCTTTAACCGTTGCCACAAACTACCTCGTCCAATGAATATGGTTAAAGATGAATGAATCGGGAGCAAATTGCAAACCGTCCGGAGGTTGAACCGGAAATTCAGGCTCGACTGCTATTCAGACAGTTTTGCTCTCAGGAACAATGCCTGCTCAGGGGTTTCCCCGGCGGATTGCCAAATAGCATAGGTACCATCATATGACAGATATCCGCTTTGCGACCCCCATCCACCTTCCGTCAGGTTTGTGGAAACCTCGGCGACAACCGATCCGTTCGGCAACCCCAGACTTTCCCAGCTAAGCCAAGGTGTCTGACCAACCAGCCCGAAGTCGGTAATCACAAAGATATTGCCAGCCACGGGATCGGTGTTGAGCAGATATTCTTCGTAGAGTGTCAGGCCGTCGCCATCCTCGTCGGACTCCGATGGATCGGCTCCCAAGGGGCCGTACCACGTTGCGGGCGTTTTTCCGTCCACAACGGCAACCGATTCGGCAAACTGGACAAGGTTGCTGATATCCGCCTGCACATTGGCAAACACCGCCGTGTAGACTTGTTCGCCAAGTGCGCCGGGGACAGGTGCGCCATCCTGTTCAAAGTCCAAAATTTCGTACCACGGATCCGCTTGATAGACAATCTGCGTGCTCGCCCCTTCAACCACCGGAACTTCCATCACAGGCGTCATTGTCCCTGGCCCGAGCAACTCCGAGACAACATAGTAAACCTGCGTGGTGGTAAACAACGGGGCGCGGGTCGTCATGACCAGATCGTCCAGATCCCCCGCCCCCTCGAACGCCACTGAATCGATGGAGTCCGGCCCGGTCTGGTCGGCTGTGAAGAACCATGCGCCGCCGTCGAATGCTCCCGTGGCTCCCGGGGCGGAATAGGCCTGGGCACTTGTAACGTTCGTGCCATTCAGCTGAAGCTTGAAATATTTCCGGTCGCCGGCACCGTCTCCATTGGCAAAGTCCATGGTGACCGTGTAGCGGTTCCATTCGCCGGGCAGCAGCGGTGTTCCGGAAATCACGGTCATCGCTGGACTGGCCCCGTTTGTTCCACCGTTGTAGACGACGAGGTTTGTGTCGGTATTCATGTAGAAGAAAAGCTGGACGGAGGGGTCGTTCGTAACCGATTCGGGAATGCCGGTTCGAGGCGAAAGGTTCAGCATGGCATCCATGTAGAGGACTTGATCCGCGTCTGGGATATCAAACGAATTGGTCACTCCATCGGATTGCGTGTCCAGATGCAACACCTGCAGGTTCGCACTGGGAACGATCGGGCGCGTGGTGGCGATGAAGATATAGCTGTCCGCAACGATCTTCGAGGCATCCGTCGGGCCGGCCTGCCAAGCGCCAACCTGATGAATCGGCATATTGTTTGTCAGGGGCGCTTCAAAGTCCTCTGAATAGGGGAGTTGGTATGCCCCTTCCGCCAAAGCGGTGAACCCAAGACATATACCCAATATCCAGAAGGAGAAAAGACGTGCCGCAAAAGGTTTTTTGACAACCTCCGGTTCTATTCGCATTTCCTGCATAACATACATTGCAAAACCATCCTTTATCAAACGTTTGATGTTCTACACATAACCGGATTTCAATGCAACAAAAATCTAAGGTTATCGTGTCAACCTGTTGATTCGCGGACGAATAGCCGGGGAGGAATCGTCACTGATTCCACGGCATTTCCGTCAACAAGGGACATGAGCATTTCAAAGGCTATGCGACCCCGCTGCGCTCCGCTTTGCGAAACCGAACTGAGGGGAACCTGGGAAAACGTGCAATAGGGTGCATTGTCCATACCTATGACGCGGACATCCCCGGGAATCCGGACGCCTCGTTCCATCAGCACATTCATAACACCCATAGCCTCCTCGTCGGACTGTGTAACGATTCCATCGAAAGCCATTTTTGAATCCAGCAGGGATTCGGCGGCACGGCGACCGCGGTCATACGAGAAAACAGCGCTACCTTCCCGGTAGATCAACTGTTCATCCAGCGGGAGGCCATTCTGGCCCAGCGCCGTGCAATATCCCTCGAAGCGCTCTTCCAAATCCACGATATGGGCAATATTCCGACAGCCCTGCAGGATGAGATGCTCGGTTGCCATTCGCCCCATTTCCACTTGATCAAAGGAAACATTGGGCAACAGCGGGCTGATCTGCTTGTCGAAAATAGTCGCCACAGGCATGCCGGACTCCCGAAGCTCCAGCAAGGGTTCCAGCAGTTCCTCGTGCGGAAGCCCACCGATCAAAACACCGTCCATGATCGACTTGTTTGTAATATCCTTCAGTGCCAGGAATTCTTCGGCTTCCTCAAAATAATCGAGGATAAACCGTTGATTGCGCTGCTTGGCTTCGGCGGAAAGACCTTGGAGCAGGGAATCGACGCTACCGCATCCCGGCCGTCCAAAATGGTGGATGAAGATTCCGACCGCATCATGCCGCCCCGAGCGCAAGGCAAGTGCGGCCGAATTTTTCTGGTAATGCATGCTTTCGGCTGTACGCCGGATGGAATCGATCAATTCCGGGCGCACGCCGGTCGTTCCCAACCGATCGTTCAGCACCTTGGAAACCAGGGAAACCGAAATATCCAGCTCTTTAGCAATGTCTACAAGTGTCGCCATAATTGAAACCCAACCCCACGATCCAATGAAAACTAGCAAACCTGGGATATCAAGACAAGCAACGAGCTGGCGAAGGATGTGGCATTAATGACCCCCACGATTCTCACCCAATGGTTGCAGAAGAAACCGCTAACGATTCGGCAAGGCTCCACCTATCTTCACTCTCCACTTTGTTGCGAGTGAACTACAAAGGAAGGACGCACGCCACCCGGACCGTCTTCTTGCGGCGGTTGCCGGGGGGAACAGGAATAAAGTCCCCCTCGACCGGCGTTCCGTCGACTGTGATTCCCGGCTTCTTCCCCTTTTTGATCTCGATCTCGAAATCAACTCCGCGGAAGGGACGGGTAAAGCGGACGGTTTTCCACTTGGCCGGCAGTTGCGGACGGAGATGGAATCCATCAATGGTTCGGTCAAATCCCAGCAGGCGATCCACCACGTTCAGGAAGTTCCATGCCACGGTTCCCGACCGCCAAGGATCGTCCGAAACATGGTGCTTTGCGCGCATGGCCGTTGGGCCGACATAGCCGTTGGCCTGGGCATAGGGTTCGCTCCGTTCCGCGGACGGAAGGATCCGCATGAGCGTATCGAACGCCTTTTCGCTGCGCCCCGCTTCGTAGTCGGCGGCAATCTTGAACGCGGCGGCATGGCAGTAGACATTTCCATTGGTGAAGAATCCGGGCGGGGTTCCACTCAACTGGCCAATACCATCCTGATATTTTGTAAACGCTGGCCAGTTATGCACCGGCCCCACGGGGGTATCGACCTTCGGCTCCAGCCGCTTCGCGATCTTCGTGTATTCCTCGGCATCGATGATTCCCGAAAGCATGGCCCACGACTGCGGGTTGATGAACATCCGGCCCTCTTTGGCCTTGGCGGTTCCGATGGACATGCCATCGTCGTTGATGGCCGCGAGGAACCATTTTCCATCCCATCCGTGCTTCAAAAGGTTTTTTCGGAGAGCGGCGAACCGTTTGCGGCAGGTGGCGGCAACGGCGGACTCGCCCTTCCATTTCGCCATTTGCCCCACCAGCTTCAGCACTCGCGCCAGGGCAAAGGTCATCCAGACGCTTTCGCCACGGCCTTCCACGCCGACCTTGTCGAGCAGGTCGCACCAGTCGCCGTAGTGCATCAGGCTCAAGCCGCGTCCCCCGCGGTCGTTCCAAAGGAATTCCATGGCCTGAAGGTTGTGCTCCCAAATGGTCGCCGCTCCTTTGTCTGAATATTCCACAATCTCATCGAGCATCGCGAGGTCGCCGGTTTCCCGCAGGAGGGCATCGGTGGTGTGGGAGATCCACGAGGGCGAGTCGGCATAATGCTTATCCGCCGCGGCGATATCCATGCTGGCCACGCGGAAGGCACGCGGACAGAAGCCATCACTGCGCTGGTTCTGGAGGGCCTTTTTGAGCATTTCCAGCGCCCGCTTCGGGTCAAGAATGCTCATGCCGGCGGCATCCTGGCAGGTGTCGCGATAGCCCTTGAAATAGAAGCGCGCCCAGTCGGCCATCAAATAAAGCTGGTGCTTCATCCATCCGTTGAAGAGCCGGTTGAAGTCGGCATCCGGGGTTTCAATCCGCAGTCCTTGGATCCGCCCGACCTTCTCGGCCTTCATGGTCTGGAATTCCTTTTCGACATCCCCGTGGCGGGCAAACATCTTCTTGATTCGACGAGCCTCCGCCATATCCTTCACCACGCCGAGCACGATATGGACCGAATACGAAGCACCGGGTTTCAGCCGCATATTGTGCTGCATGGCGCCCATCAAATATTCCACGCTGGCAATACTGTTTCCGAGGCTCCCCTCTTCCACCCGTTCCGGGCGGGCAGGATTGCGGTAGCGGCCGAGGAACGATTCGCGGCTCACATCCCAGCGGGCAGGCGGACGGGTGGCATACATGAAGGCGTTGTATTTTTCGTGCACCACATTGTAGCTCGTATTCTGGAAAAAGAGAAACTGGTCGTCCTTCAGATATTCCCCGCGCAACGCGGAGAGGTAGCCGTACGGCATGTTGACCCCTTTGAGCGAGATATCGGATGCCGTGAAAAGTGAAATGGAACGCTCCTTCTTCGACTCGTTGACGACCCGGATGCTCCAGATCTCCGCCGAGGCCTTCCGCGGAACAAAAACCCGAAACTCCGTGCGGATACCGTTTTTCTTCGCCGTGAGGGTGGAATAGCCTAGTCCGTGCCGGCACTCGAATTCATCCTGATCCGAGCAGCAGGGCCGATAGCCCGCGCTCCAGTATTCACCCGACTCCTGGTCCCGCAGGTAGACGCTGCGCGGGGTTTGTAGATCGTCCTGCCGCCCAAACAGGTTGGTGGCAACACCCGCCCCGTTCTGGTAGAGCGAGTTGCCGTTCATGTTCTGGCTTACACTCGCCAGATAGTCGGCGTTCCAAAGATAGTTGAACCAGTCCCGGGGCGGATGCGGGGTCTGAACTACATACTCCGAACCATCCTCGGAAAACCGACCGTATTTATTATTCTTGCTCATATGTTCCTTTGTTCCCGGCGGAGCGGACACCCAGCCACACCAGCAGGGAAGAGATTGATAAAATAAACAGAGCCACGAACGCCACCGCCACCCGATGGGCGGCATCGTCCGCCGCAAAAAGAAGCAAGGAGATGGAAGCGCCAATAACCAGACCCAGCCCACCCACGATCTTCAGCTGCTGGAGGTCGTTGCCCTCGCCCACCTCCGCCTTGAAATCGATCGGTGTTTTGATCTCCGAGAAAAAGTCGTCCACCTTGTCGTAGAACTCCTTTGGCGAGGTGCGATGGAACAGCCGCGTCACCAGGAATGGAATGATCACCGCCGCCGCTATCGTCCACATCTTGGTGGCCCAGACCATCGAGAAATCCGGATTGAATTTCCCGGCAAAAAAGATCGATGCCGAAGCCGCCATGCCAGTGCACATCGAGAAGATTGCCGCCCAACTTGGAACCTTCTTGACGAACAAGGCGCAAGCAAACGGCAGGCTGGCCGGCGCGGCAATCATGACCATGATATTCAGCATAACGTCGAAGAGTCCGCTTTGGCTACTGGTGCGCCCCAGGTGGAGTGCCCAGAAAATCGCCCATAGCCCCAGGCTAAAATTAACGATCCGGCCGGTCAATAGCTGGCGGGCATCCGTCAGCTCGGCCTTCTTCAAAAGCCGGCGGAACGGGAGATAGACATTCTTGATCACGACCGCCGCCGTACCGGTCAACGCACTGTCCATCGAACTCATTGTGGCGGCGAACATGGCAATCAGCACCAGACCGATCAGCCCCGGCGGAAGCAGGTTTTTCGCGACAATGGCATAGGCGGCATCGACGGATTTAATGCCTTCGACGGCGTTGATCTCGGCAGAGAAAAGGAGGCGGCCAATAATTGGCGGGACGATCCAGACAAACGACCCGGCAATCATCAGGCCACCGGCCAGCCAGGCCGCCTTGCGGGCCTCGTGGCCGGTCTTGACCGACAGGTAGCGGTAGCAACCGGTCAGGTTGGCCGCCGTCAGCATGGCGTTGAACACCATCGCCAAAATCCACGGGGCGGTGAACAGTCCCTTGGCCACTGGGAAGGGCGTGGTGTACTCGTGCCCCTCCGGCTTGACAAACGCATAGTCCGCCGCAAGTCCCGGTGTTTCCCGGATCAACTGTAGGATGCGGCCGATCCCGCCGATTTCGTGCAGGCACAGCCCGGTGATGACCAGCGTCACCGCCAGCAGCACCATGGCCTGGAGGTTGTCCGCGATGAACACGCTCCACGATCCGCCCGTAACCGAGTAGAGCAGCACGGTGCAACCCACCACCAGAATAACAAGGTTCAGGGACATCCCGAACAGGGCGGAGGTAAAGGTGGCCAGCCCCAGTAGCATTACCCCGCCCCACAGGATTCCACCAAAAATGCTGTAGTAGGAATAGATCTGCTCCGTGCGCGGTCCGAAGCGTTTGCGCACGGCGTCCGCCGGCGTGATCACGCGCGTCTGCCGCAGCCAGGGGGCAATGAAGGCGGCGTGAATGAAATAGACCAGCGCATTGGTCCAGAAAATCACCATCACGCTCAGACCGCCAAGGTAGGCCTGCCCACTGATCCCCGTAAAGACCATTGCACTGAATCCCTGCATGAACAGGCTCACGCCGGTCAGCCACCAGGTTCCCCGGCAACCCGCACGGAAATAGTCGCTGATATTCGAACTGAAGCTCTTTACGATGAACCCGATCGATGCCAGCAACGCCATGTAGGCGACAATTACGATGTAGTCAACTGAACCCATAATCAGTCCCTTCGGGAAATCAGAAATCCTAAACCCGAAATCCTAAACAAATTAGGCAGAATGATGTGCGGCAGAATAATCCATGCGTCTGGGAAGAAAAATTATTCTGCCATCCATTATTCTGCAAACGTCTCCCATATGGTTTCGGATCCGCCACGCTAACGATCCCAATCCTTGGCCACAGCCGGAGGTTTCGGCTCAAAGTTGCCGTAGAGCAACTTGGCGGCGGTTTCCAGCACTTCCGCCCCCACACCATAGGTGGTCACAACCACCGGCCACTCCTCCGGGGTATTGTAGGGTAGCGGCGAATTCGCAACCACAACCAGTTTCTTGTCCGGGAACGTTGAGCGGAACTTGTTCACCAGATCGACCGTGCTCAGTTCCGTGCGGCCGCTGTAGTGCGTAATGACCACTACATCGAAATCGGGTGCATAGGCCATCAGTTTTTCAGTGTCCTCTTCCGAGGGGTCGACTTCGATTTCCAGCAGGGAGACGTTGCGGCTCTGCGCCAGCATCTTGTCCCAGAAAATGCCGGGATAGAGATATTTGTCGTTCGCGTTCAGGTGCGGTCCGGCAACCTGCTCGACCAGCAAGACGCGCTGATCGGAAGAGAGCGGCAACAGGCCGGCTTCGTCGCGGACGACATGCACTGCGGCCTCCGCCGCCTTGACGGCGGTTCCCAGCACTTCGGTGGAACGCACCTTTTCCGGTGCGGCGGCGGCATCCACGATATAGTTGTCGGCATAGAGGCCGTAGTCCACCTTCCAGCGCAGTGTCCGTTCAATCAATTCATCGATCTGGCTTTCCGGGAAATCGCCCGTCTCGGCGGCCTCGAGCATCAGCCGGTAGGCCTCGTCGCGGATCGCGCCGGTCTCCTTCATCAAAATCAGGTTGCACCCCGCCTTGGCCGCCAGCACGCAGGCCTGCGGAATGCCGTATTTCTTGGCGATGGCCTTCATGATCATCGAATCCGTGGTGATGATTCCATCGAAGCCCAGCTTGCCGCGCGTAAGATCCGTGCAGATGGCCGGCGAGCAACTCGCCAGGTTTTCCTTGTCCCAAACGGGATAGATGCTGTGCCCCACCATCAACATCGGCAGGTCTTCGAGATGCTGGTAGGGATAAAGCTCGCAAGCCATCCTTTCCTGCTCGGTGCGGTTGATCTCGCCGACATCGTGGTGGTCGTCCACATCGGTGGAGCCGCGTCCCGGATAATGCTTGCCGCAGCACATTACTCCGGCCTCCTTGAAGCCACGGATGAAGGATTTTGCCATCTGGGTCACAAATTCCGGATCCTGCCCGAAGCCGCGGGTT
>JBDLHZ010000051.1:0-10437 GCA_039715135.1 Verrucomicrobiota bacterium | reverse complement strand
CGAGCCAAGCAACAATTGGAATTCCGCAAATGTTTCGGCTCATAGAGCCGACCCTACACCAACGCCTTGTAGAGTTGGCTCTATGAGCCAATCTGGCCTTGAAACGCTACGGCAAAAAATCCAATCCCATCTTCACGCCTGACACGACAGCCTCGTCCACATCGATGCTGCCTCGATCTTATCGATGGTCTTTTTAGCCAAGCCAACATTTGCCGCCTTGCCGTTCATCACCAAGGAAACCGTGGCTTTGGATAAGCCCACGTGTTGCGCCACGTCTGAAAGGGTTACTGATTTCTTATCTGCCACATCAATTATCTTTGCTATTCGCGCCATGGAACCTACAAGTGGTTCAAGCTGTGGCAACGCAGTATGGCTTGCAGTTGATCCAAGTTGCAAGGACTTCTGTTGACAGATTTGATGCTCTTCCTAAGAAACGGCATCCCGCACCTTGTGCGGGATGCCGTTCAAGTCAGCCAGAGCGGGCTTATTTCAGAGAACTCGACTCCGCCTTGTAGAAGGCCTTGGCCGAGCTGACCGAAGTCGTAGCCGTTACACTGGATACACCCCCGGTAACGGTCTGGTTGGTGATCCAGGTCGTCGGGTTCGACAGGTAGGCTGCCTCGAGGAGGTTATAGGTATACAGGTCGCTCGTGATCCAAGTGAGAGCCAGCTCGCTTCCGCCCGGAAGCAGCTCTATTGCAATGTCGCCGATTTCCGGAAGAGTCGTTGGCCCGGATGAGCCAAGGAATTCCGACGGATCAAGCAAGACGGAGCTGATTCGCACTTCGTCGATGATGCCGTCCGCGAAGTGGGTTGCACCGCTGGCCCACGCACCCCGTCCAACACTCCATGCGCCACCATTCATTACATTGGTACCGCTGAAGCCGCCCAGCGAGCAGCCAACGCCCCCGACATCGGGGCCAAAGAAGTCGCTACAGTTTTGGAAGACATAATTCGTATCTCCCGGACCCTTGAGCCACATATCGATCGCCGTGCCGTCGAAGCGCGCCGCCACGCTATACCATTCGCCAGCCACGAGTGGATTCAAGGAAGCGGCGACATGGTAGGTGTCATCGTCGTCGATGGCCAGAAGTTCCAGACGACCGTCCCAAGGAAGGACTTTCAACCAGAACGGCGCTTCGTCGCCGATTCCGCCACTGCCACCAAGGTCGCCGCGCTGGCCATCCTTGCCGACAATAACCTGCATCACGTCTACGGCGTCAACCTTGAAGGTAGCTTCAACAGTCCAATGTTCGAACATATGGGACTCGATCTCTTTCTCGCCGGTGTGCTCGCCGAACGTGCTGACATCCTGAGCCGGATTTCCGGCAAAGTCGAGAGCCAGACCGTTGGCAGCGTAGGTCTGCGGAACCGTTGCATATGGAACAGTGGCCGTATACGCGGGACGGTTCGGGCCGCCTGCAATGGGCCAGGTCGACAGGTGGTTTGCATTCCCGGAAATATCCCGGTAGTGGTTGTCCCAGTCGTTCGTGTGGACTCCCGTATCTCCCGATCCGGTGGCACCCTCTTCAAAACGCCAATATGCAAGCGTCACCGGATCGCCGGCCGCGAGGAATTTCGGTGGAGCAAGAGCCTTGTTGCTGATCCGTACTTCGTCGATCACGCCATCCACAAAATCGACGGGCCCGTCGTTCCATGCTCCACGTCCAATACTCCACGAACCACTGTTCATTATATTGGTGCCGCTAAAACCACCCAGCGAGCAGCCAACGCCCCCGACATCGGGGCCGAAGAAGTCGCTGCAGTTCTGGAAGACATAGCCCGTATCGCCCGGGCCCTTGAGCCAAAGGTCGATCGCCGTGCCATCGAAGCGCACCGCAACGCTATACCACTGGTTGGTCTCGATGGGAGCCAAGGTTGCGGCGACATGGAAGTTGTCGTCGTCGTCGATGGCCAGAACTTCCAGATGCTTGTTGAAGTCTAGAAGTTTCAGCCAGAACGGGGCTTCGGATCCGACACCGCCGCTGCCGCCCAGATCGCCGCGCTGGCCATCCTTGCCAACCAAAACCTGCCAGCCGAGGGAGTTGAGCTTGAAGGTGCACTCCACGGTCCATCCATTGGTAAACATGTAGGACTCGGCCATTTTTAGACCGGTCTGCTGGCTGAACGTGGAGATATCCTGGGCCGGATCCCTGGCAAAGTCGAGGGCCAGCGTGTTGGTTGCGCCGGTCTGCTGAACCGTTGTATATGCGCGATCGACCGTATACGCGGGGCGGTTCGAGCCGCCTTCAATCGGCCAGGTCGACATGGAGTTTCCGAAGCCGGAAACATCCAGATAGTGGTTATCCCAGTCACCGGCGTGCACGCCGGTGCTACCGGATCCGTCGCTGCCTTCCTCGAAGCGCCAGTAGGCGATGGTGTTCGGCATTCCGCCGGGATAGTGCTTTTTGTAGGTTACGCCTGTTCTCAGGCCATACAGGGTGCCGTCGGCATCGACGAATAGGGAAGACCATGCCGAATCAGTGGCAAACAAATCGTAGTTGCTGCTCCATGTGGAGCCATGGTCGGCACTGGTGACGTAGCCCATGGTTTGGGTGCCGCCGCCGTGTTGCTGGTATGAAACCACTAAAGTACCATCGTCCATCTTCACGATATGGGGAGCGCCCACGTAGCCTCCCGAACCGGGGCGGTCGTAGACGGTTGAAATGCTTCCCCAGCTGGCACCGTTGTCGGTGGAGCGCACCATGCCGATTTTCAGGCCATCGTCGGTCGACCAGTCGGTTTCAAACACGGCAATCAAGTCGCCGTTGTCGGCCTTGGCGACACTCGCCATCCCGGCGTGGCCGGTCGCGCCGAACTGCGATGTGCCGACAACGATTTCCTCGGCGCCCCAGGTTGCGCCGCCATCGGTGGAACGTTTCATTTTTTGAAGACTGGGTCGCACACCTCTACTGGCCTCCCAAGTGTAGAGGCACCAGATTTCAGTTGGGGAATGCTGGTAGAGGAAGGGTTCCCAAACGCCTTGGTTGCCATCGGTTCCTGTGCCGTGCGGGCTGTCGGGATGCATAACTGGGCTGCTCAGGTAGCTCCAGGTTGCGCCGCCGTCGGTGCTCTTGTGTACGCAAATATCAAAAAATTCAATGCCGTCGGGTGTGCCGGGGTCGTAGGCGTCCGTATCGTTGAGATGCCGGCAGGCGATCAGGATGTCGCCGTTGGGCAATACAAGCGGGGACACGTTCCCGACAAGTTCGTTTGTCGCAGCAGGGTTGGGAATCACTATGCCACCAGCGGGCAAATCACTCCAACTTCCGCCATGGGGACTTTGGGACAAGCGAATACCATCTACATGATCCACCCCCATCAAAAGGGTGCCGTCGGCCTTTTGCGCCATGCGCGGATATCCTCCGCCAGGGCCGGCCAATTCCACGGTCCAGTCAAGCTGGGCGTTTGCCCCCATTGCGAACAACATTGATATCAATAATGCAATCGTACGTTTCATTGCTTGCTCCTCGTTTTTGTTCTCATGCCGAAAAAATCCCCGCTCATCGCGGGAATTTTTTCAAAACTGTTTCATGGTTGGTTAGATCATAAACCGCTTGCGGACCCACAGCATTCCGCCACCGATCAGCCCGAACAGACCCAGCGTGGCCGGTTCAGGAACGGCCATGAACTCGCTGGGAGCAAGCGCACCGTCGCTGATTCGCACTTCGTCGACAACACCATTGATGAAGTCGACCGCACCGCCATTCCACGCGCCCCGACCAATACTCCAAGAGCCTCCATTCATCACGCCAGCACCGCTGAATCCGCCCAGCGAGCAGCCTACGCCGCCGACATCGGGTCCAAAGAAGTCGCTGCAATTTTGGAATTGATACTCCGTATCGCCCGGGCCCTTGAGCCACAGGTCAATCGCCGTGCCGTCGAAGCGCGCCGCCACGCTGTACCACTCGTTGGCCAAGATAGGAGCCTGGGTTGCAGCGACATGGAAATTGTCGTTGTCGTCGATGGCCAGGACTTCCAAGTGCTTGTTGAAGTCTAGGAGTTTCAGCCAGAACGGGGCCTCGGCGCCAACTGCCCCGCCCAGATCGCCGCGCTGACCGTCCTTGCCAACAATAACCTCCCAGTAGAGGTCCCGAAGCTTGAAGGTAGCTTCGACGGTCCAAGTGTTGAACATGTAGGACTCGACCATTTTCGGGCCGGTGTGCGCACCAAAGGTGCTGATATCCTTCCCGCCGGCAAAGTCGAGTGCCAAACCGTTGGGTGCGCCGGTCTGTGGAACCGGGTTGTACGGAACGTCGGCCGTGTATGTCGGCCGGTTGGGACCACCTTCGATCGGCCAAGTGGACATGTGGTTTCCATTGCCGGAAATATCCTGGTAGTGGTTGTCCCAGTCGCCCGCGTGGATGCCCGTGTCGCCCACTCCGGTTGCGCCCTCTTCAAAGTTCCAATGGGCGATGGTTGCAGCGCTGGCCGAGCCAACCAAGCCGAGCAATACTGCTAATGCAATTATACGCTTCATTTCATTCTCCTTTGCTTGTCTGCATAGCCTCTTGGCGACGCAGGATTTATGCTTCACTGCGAGCCACCCCCGTGGCAACTCTCTAAATAAGGGTTTCCGATATTCCTAACTAATTGCTATACCGGTATAGGGCAGTTAAAGTATCCAAAGGCAAGGGTGCTGTCAAGCACAATTCTAGACCGTTCTAGTTTGTTGACTGAGATTTTGATTTTGTTCAATAATACGTGAGTTTTGTCGACGGGGTGCAGGGTTTCATGTATTTTTTGTCGTTTGTAAATGGAAAGAGTTGGCGGCGCGGGGCTGCCGATGCAAAAGGAGGTGGAAATGAATTGGATGAAAATGGCACTATTGGCTCTGTCTTTGATGGCGGCCACAGTCTGTTCGGCCATGGAGCATGGCGCATTGTATAAAATCAACAAAGCTGCCACAACGCGCTGGGCAAGCCATGAAAACCCCCTCGCGGAAAAGGGGCGGGGCGGAATCTCGAACGACGGCGCAAAAGGTGCTCCGTATGTCCTGCTTGCCGCGGGTCAGCAACATACCATGCTCGATGTTGACGGCGCCGGCATCATTCATCGCATTTGGCTGACGGTTGATGACCTTTATCATATTCCGGGGGAGTGGCGCTGCATGAAGCTCGAGATGTTTTGGGATGGCAGCGAAACGCCTGCGGTTTCGGCTCCGCTTGAAGATTTTTTCTGCCAGCCGCTAGCCCGCAATGTCGCAATGGAAAACGCCCTTTTCGCCAACCCCGAGGCGCGGAGCTCGGAATGCTTCATTCAAATGCCCTTCCGCAAGGGGGCAAGGATTGTCATTACAAATGAATCCAAGGGGCATGCCCATCGCGTTTTCTTTGATGTAAACTTTTCAAGCATGGATGAAATCGATGACGACGCGCTCTATTTTCATGCCCACTGGCGGCGGGAGGCCCCGACCAAGTTGGGGAAGGACTTCGCCATTATGCCGAAAGTCAGCGGCAAAGGGCGCTTTCTCGGTTGCAACGTCGGAGTGATTCGCGACCAGCGCTATCCCGGCTGGTGGGGCGAAGGCGAAGTGAAAATCTTCCTCGATGGCGATTCTGAATTTCCCAGCCTCTGTGGAACGGGAACCGAGGACTATATCGGAACCGGCTGGGGGCAGGGATTTTTCATTAATCAATACACCGGCTCGCATCTGGCCGATGACGCCAAGGGCCTGAACGGATTCTACCGCTTCCATATTCCGGATCCGGTGCAATTCCAGCAGGATTGCAAGGTAACCATCCAGCAACTTGGCGGCACGACCAAACAACTCCTTAGGAAGGCCATGGCAGATGGCCTGCCGGCCAAGCCGGTTTCCTGCATTCTGGCCACCCGGGAGCAATTGAACTTTCTGGACGAAGGTGCGGTCGACTTTGATGACGAGAAAATTGAAGAGGGCATGTTTACCGTGTTCTACCGCAAAGACGATTTATGCGCCACGTCCTACTTCTATCTGGATAGCCCGACAAACGGTTTGCCGAGGGTTCCGGATTTCGCGGAGCGCAATGTAGACCTGCGCCCGTAAAAACCAAGCCGCTTAGACGGCGGTTGTCTTGCGGGCCAGCAGTTCGTTGCAGGAGATTTTCCGGTGCAATGGTTTTTTGCCTGGGTCTTTGATGAGTTCGAGAAGCATTTCGGCGGCGGCCTCGCCCAGTTCGTGTATGGGTTCGCGTATGGTTGAGATTCCCGCAACCTGATTGGCCGGGAAATCGCCCAAGCCAATGAGTGCAGTATCTTCAGGCATCCGGATCCCCATTTCAGCGGCTACCAGTCGAATGTCCCGCGAAACGACATGGTTGAGCGCAAACAGTGCATCGGGGTGTTCCTTCCCCGGCGCAAACAGGAATTCGAGGGCTTCTTTTATTCCCGAGAGCGGAGACCCTGCCAGCTTGGCCCAAAATTGCCAGTCCTTCCTAACCTTCAGCCCAGCCTCTTCAAGAGCCTCTTCATAGGCGGCCAGCCGGTGCTGGTCGGCATCGACGCCATGGTCTGCACCCACAAAGGCAATGTTGCGCCGACCGGTATCCACCAAGTGCCTGATCGCCGTTTTAACCGCCTGTTCATCGTCCCATACAACGGAATTAAGTTCCGGAACATTACTGAGTGCGCAGGGGATATCCCCTAGAAAAACCAAGGGAATGCCGTTTCTGATGATCCGTGAAAATTGCTCCGCATCCCCAGTGGCCGTATGGCAAATCATGCCCGCATCCCGCCGTTGGATGGTGGCGGAAACCGCCTTGTCGAAAAGCTTTGGATCTCGCCAGTCTGCTGCCACAAACGGAAAAAAGGAGTTCGCGGTCAAGGTTTGGGTAATGGAATACATAACCTGATCCCCCCAGTCGCCCGAAAGCCCCCCCAAAAGAACGGTGACGATATCCGATGACCGGCGGGCCAGCGAGGTAGCCCAATAGTTACGTTCATACCCAAGCTTTTTTGCTGCCGCTTCGACCTTCTCAACGGTTTTCTGCGCAATGCCCATGTCCGGTGCCTTGCCGCTCATCACGAAGGCAACCGTGGATTTTGCCAATCCAACATGCTGCGCCAGGTCGTTAAGGGTTACTGGGTTTTTCTTCGCCACAACAATTTCACTAAGTAAAAACGCTTGCAGAACCTACATTGGTTCAAACCGGGCATCGTACTATGGCTTCTTACCAACCCTAAGCGCAAGGAATTCCACTGATAGTTTTGCAAACCGCTTAATCGTTCCTCGTGGCGAGATCGCGCAGGGACTGATTTTGTTTTCTTCATTTCCACCCTTCGGATGAACCGCTCGCTTCGTTCTCTATTTTCTCCCGGCGATCTTTCTATAGAAGCCTTTCAGAAACCTTTTGATAGATGAATGAAAGCAGGAGCAGCAATAGGCCAACGCCAATGAAGATCATGACGCGTGCACCCGCTTGGAAAACACTACAGTCGATGAGCAGCACCTTTAAGACCGTGCCGGCAAACAAAAGCAGAGCAAAATGGCGATGAAGCCTGCTTTTGCGTGCAAACCCGAAAATGGTCATCGACAACCCCGAGACACCCCACCAAAGCGATACGATGGCCCAGCTCCACGCAGATCCGGATTCCCCAATGGCCAGGGATATGGCGGCAATGCCTGCGATCAACGGCGCCAGCGAAAAATAGCCAGCAAGCTCTACCGGGCAATCCTTGATCCGACCGGCAAACCAGAGAATTTCGGCGAGCATCGCCAATTGCATCCATAGCATGACCGAGAGAAGGGAAGGTGGCATGCCTTGGATCCATGGGATGCCGATATCCAGTAATAGGATTTTCAAGGGGACGGCGGCAACGAGCAGCCGTCCGGCATATTGCAACACGAGGTCTTTGCCCAGCATCCAGTTGACCAGGTTTCCGACAAACAGGGTGATGGCGGATGTCAGAAGCCAAGGCATTGGATGGTCGGGCGGTAGCGTTGTAAAAATGTTGCGGTAGGCAATGGCCAGAACTGCACCGATGCAAGCAAACCATAGATAGCGACCAACCGAGCTTGTTTGATCCGCTGGATTAATCCGGTCGTACAGCTTGGCTTGGAGCCCAATGGCCAATGCGGAGAAAAGTCCGCAAAGCGTGTGCGGATTCACGAGAATCAAGTCCGCCGTATTCTGAATGGGCTGCAGGGTGGCGTGCAGCAATCCCGCAAATCCAATGACGATGGCGGTGTTTTGGATTTCCTTCGATTGTACACGCAGGGCAAAAATGGCGATTCCCATGCCAAGGAGAGTCCATGCAAAACTGATCCAAAGCCCGAAAAGCTGCATATGCAGATAGACGGCAAAACAGAGGATGGCCGATAGCGTAAAATGAAGGGTTTCCTTTGCATAGCGGGGTTGCCATCGCATCGCGACCCGTGCAACAGCTGCAAACACCGCCGTTGCAACCAGCCAGGGAAGAGTGTCCGAACTGTCGAATGCAAAAACATCCTTGTAGGCCGCAAGCAGTATGACGGCGAAAGATCCATATTGCAGAAGTCGCCCCCCTGCCCGGACTTCACTGTTTTCGCTGCAGTGCTGAAGAATCCAGCATCCGGCTCCCATCAACAGTACCCCGCCCAAAACAATCAATGTTTCAACATTGAACCAAGCAGGCGCAAGAACCGGGTCGCGGATTATGGCAACGCCCAAGGCAAAGCCGCCTATGCAACCGAGCATGATACCGCCCAACAGAACCTTGAACGGCGCGGGCTTTCGAAAGAACCATGCTATGCACAGGGCTTGCAAGCACCAGAGGAACCCTCGGATTTCATTGGAAGCGGATTCGAGGATGCAAAAGGCAACCGCCGCAATGCCGCATAGAACGAAGCAGAGGGTTTCATTCTTGAATTCCGGCAACCACCGCCAGGAGAGCACGGAGAGGAATGCAAACACTCCACCCGCACAGGCAAAACAGAGTCCCAGCCATGGCACCAGGCCTGTCTCATAGGAAAGCAGGTATAGGCTGCCAAACAAAAAAGCCGTCGAAGCAATAATGCGGGCAACGTTGACGCCCGCAAGCTCCAGCCGATCGCGTTTTTGCATGATCAGCAGGCTGAGCGTAATGAACTCCGCAAAATAGACCGAGGCGGCAGCAAGAGGAACGAGCCAACCATGATGGTTGAAACTGAGCATCCAATAGAAAAAGTAGAACAAAGTGAATGCATAGGTGCTGTTGTATAAAACCTGCCAACTTTTCTTAATACCAAGAAACATGACCGGCAGGTTGATCAACGCAATATAGACCAACGGGAAAATGCCTTGATCGATATCGCCACCCACCAGCACCGGGGTGATGAATGCGCCAAGAATGCCAAGCGTTGCCACGATTTGACTATTGTAGACCAACGAAAGGAAAAGCAACAGGGCCGCACTGGCAGTCAATCCAATCGCAGTCAAGAATGGCCCGCAAAGATGGTAGAGACTGTAGGCCGCGAATATGCAGAAATAAAACAATCCTCCACCCCCGCCGGTCATCGTTCGGGCGAGCTGGACAAACTTGCCGCTGGCGTTCCTGTCCGCGATATGGCCGCCAGCCAGCAAGATTCCACCCATGGCCAGCCCCATCAAAATCTTAGGCAAGGGGGATGGCCACGAAATGCCCGGGCTACCCACAAGAAATGCAATTCCCGCCACAAGAATCATCACGCCAACCAATCCGGCAACCTTGCCACCAAGAGCCTCTTCGAGGTTCTTGCGCGGACGCGGAACCTTGCCGGGGCTTGGAGGATGTGGCCTTGTTGCCTCCCGGGCAACCGCAACAACAGGCTTTTCCGGCAGGGGCGGCGGCACACTGGCTGGCGAAGCATCTTCTTTGACAGCGGCCGGAGCAGTCACTGTTTCGGGTTTTTCGTCCTCTTGAACAGCGCCCTCCAAGTTGGATTCCAGAATATGTTCCTCGAGGGCATGGTAGAGAAACTCCAATCTCCGCTTGTTTTCCCGCGCGGCCTTTTCTGCTCCCGATGCCTTGGCGAGAGCAATGATCGACAGGATTGGGGCGACCAGAAAAACAAACCCAAACAACAATATCAATATTTCCATTCTACACCTCGGTTATTTCCCTGCACACACCCCAGAACCCCGAATACACGCCCGCAAGCCTGCTCAATTTCTTGTTTCTTTTCAACTTTATACGGCCACGGCCATTAGTTCCTGCCTTTTCACGGCGCGAAGGTTTTGTTTGAAGGTGTCGCGGCGCCATTGGGTAAACTCGTCGGAATAGAGTTTCACGGCGAGACCATGGAAGCCCTTTCGGAGCTCTTCCTTGGTCATGTCTTGCGGTCGGAAGTTGAGGTCGAACAGGGTGCACTTCTTCCAGTTGGTCGGTTCGATCAGCCGGTTGGCTTTTTTCAACCGTTCATATAGCGCCGTTCCGGGGAACGGGGTGAGGAGCGTGATCTGCACCTCGTAGAGTTCGGCATCGCGGACAAAGTTGTAGATCTGGTCGAACACTTCCGCTGTC
>JBDLHZ010000050.1:0-10591 GCA_039715135.1 Verrucomicrobiota bacterium | reverse complement strand
TTATTCGCGGTCGCGGCGCAAGCCTAAGCTGGCGGGAAAAACTACTCCCGCAATCTACTCCCGCAATCTTGCGGATTGCAGGAGGATGAAATGGGTTGCGAGGTGTCACCTAGCCGTCTGTCGGGATTGAATGCTCGGGTAACGTCGTCCTCGTCCTCGGTTGCGCCGCATCGAGGACGAGGAGGAAGGACGAGGACGATTGTCGACAATCCAATCATTCATCTCTCCACCCATCCAAGCCGCAAGGCTAGTCGCCGCCAATCTGGATGTGTCGCTTGAGGAAGGCGGCGAAGGAATCGGCCAAGCTGTACATGAGCGGCACCATGATGAGTGTGAGCAGGGTGGAGACAGCGAGGCCGAAGATGACGGCGATGGCCATGGGCGCCCACCAGGCGGAGGTCGCTCCGCCAACGGCGAAGCGCAGGGTGTGTATGTCGAAGCTGAAGCCGATCGCCATCGGGATCAGCCCAAGGATGGTGGTGATGGCCGTAAGCAGCACGGGGCGCAGGCGCAATCGACCAGCATGCACGACCGCCTCGATGGTATCGTGGCCCTTCGCCTTCATCTGGTTGATGCAGTCGACCAGCACGATGGCGTTGTTGACCACGATGCCGGCCAGACTGATGATGCCGACGCCGGTCATGATAATGCTGAAGTGCATCCGTGCGAGCAGCAAACCCCACATGACGCCGATGATTGAGAGGATGATCGACGAGAAGATGATCAATGGCAGCAGTACGGAGTTAAACTGGACGACGAGGATCACGACGATGCCTGCCAATGCGAGCAGGAAGGCTTTGAAAAGGAAAGCGAACGATTCTTGCTGGTCCTCCTTGTCGCCGGTGTATTCGATGCCGTAGCCGTGGGGTAGGTCGATTTCTTCAACGATGGGAACGATATCGGCGAGCAGTTCGTTCGATTCGCGGCCATCCTTGTTGCCGGAGACGGTGATGACGCGCTTCTGGTCCTTGCGGCGGATGACACCGCGCCCAGAGGTGTATTCAAACTTTCCGAGCGATGAAAGCGGCACAGGGACGGCATCCTGGACGGGGATAAGAATTTCGTCGAACAGGCCAAACTGGTCGCGGGCGGGGCGGGGCAGGCGCACGGTGATGTCGAACTCGTCCTCGCCGGCGCGGAACTCGCGGTGCGACTCGGTGCCGTAGATCGCGGTGCGCAGGAAGAAGCCAATCGTCTCGGTATCGAGGCCCAGCACCCCGGCGCGCTGGCGGTCGACGATGAACTGTAGTTCGGGCAGGGCACTTTCGTAGTCGGAGCGCAGGTCGACCAGTCCAGGAACGTGGCTGATGCTCCGCTTGATTTCGGTGGCGATGTCGTTGAGCATTTCGAGGTCGTCGCCGGAAATCTCGATGTTGACCGGCGGTGCCTGCGGTGGCCCTTCCTCCAGATCCATGACCTTGATCTCTGCGCCGGGAACCTTGCCGATGCGGTCGCGGAATTGTGTGGCCAGTCCCGAGGTGTGGCCCGTGCGCTCATCTTCGTCGACAAATTTGATGTAGAGCGAACCGAGGTAGGTTGCGGCGCTGCCTTCGGTAAAGACCATATCCATGCCTTGTCCAACATTGGCGAGTACGAATTCAATGTCGTCGAAACCGCTGATAGCCTGTTCGACATGGCGGACGGCGGCATCGGTTTTTTCAATGGCCGTGCCTTCGGGGTAGCGGACCTCGATCTGGAGGGCGCGCGGCTCGACCTCGACAAACAGCGTTACCCCTTTGCCGAAGCGGCCATAGAGCTGTGCGCTGAGGACGAGGAACAGGACACTGATGGCCACCAGCAGACCCCGGTGCCGCAATGCACCGCGCAGAAGACGCTCATAGCCGTACACGAAGGGGTGGAATTTGGTGCGGTTGTCATCAAAGTTATGGCTCCCTTTCTTGATGAGCACCGAACAAATTGCCGGGTTGATTACCAGCGCCACAAAGAGGGAGGAGGATAGGGTGATGATCAGGGTTTTCGGGATATAGCTCATGAAGTCGCCGATGATATCCGGCCAGAAGAGCAGCGGCGAGAAGGCGGCGAGGGTGGTCAGGGTGGAGGTGGCGACCGGCCAGGCGACTTCGGCCGCGCCGCGCCGCGCGGCCTCGGTGCGCGAAAGGCCTTCGCAGTGCAGGCGGTAGATGTTTTCGACAATCACGATGCCGTTGTCTACCAGCATGCCGACGCCGAGGATCAGCGCAAAAAGAACCACCATGTTCATCGTGATGCCCATTAGCGACATGATCGTAAACGAAAGCAGTAGGGAGAAGGGGATGGCCAGTCCGACGAAGAGGCTGTTGCGCTTGCCCATGAAAATGAGCAACACGACGATCACGAGAAAGAAGCCGGAGACAATATTGTTCTCGAGTTCGGCCAGCATCTCGCGGATATCCTTGGAATCATCCTGCACCGTGGTGATGTGGATATCCTTCGGTAGCTTTTCCGGGTCGATGTATTGCTTCACTTCGTCGATCAGCTTGACCGAGTTTTCACCAGCGCGCTTGAAGACTTCGATGGAGACGGCGGGTTCGCCGTTGATGCGCGAGATGCTTTCGAGGTCCTTGTAGGTGTCGGTGACGGTGGCGATGTCGCGCAGGTAGATCGGGCGGTTTTCGCGTTGCACCACCACGAGGTCGCGCAGGTCGGAGGCGAGGGTGAATTCGCCAGGAACACGCACCTGTACCTTGTTGTTGTCGACTTCCAGCATGCCGGCGGAGATGGTCGTGTTTTCCTTGGAGACCAGCGCAATGATATCGAAGATCGGAATGTTGTAGGCCACAAGGCGCGGCAGATCGAATTCGATCCGGATTTCGCGTTCGCGTGTTCCGGAAATACGCGCCTCGCGCACGCCGGAAATCGATTCGATCTCATCCTGCAGGAATTCGGCGGTGCTTTTGAGGCGTTCGAGGTTGGGGTCGCCGGAGAGGGCAAAGCGCATGATTGGGATATCGGTGCTGAAGTTGAGGCCTTCCACCACCGGCTCGTCGAGATCGTTGGGCAGGTCGGGGCGGGCAAGGTCGATCTTGTCCTTTACGCGCTGGATGGCGGTGTCGACATCGACCCCCGCAAGATATTCGACAGAGAAGAGCACGACACTGTCGGCCGCCATGGCCGAAATGGTTTTGACGTTGCCCAGTTCGTTGAGCCGCCTTTCGATCGGGATCGCGATCAGGTTTTCCATATCCTCGGGCGCGGTGCCCGGATAGATAACGTTGACGAACACCTGCGGGATCGTGATGTCCGGTGCGCCTTCGCGCGGCAGCGTGCTGTACGACACGATGCCCATCCCGACGAGTACCGCGATGAAGATGAACACCGCCGTGCGGAACTTGATGGCATAGTTGGTCAAAATCATTTTGTGCGCCTACTCTTAATTCACTGTTTTACGTGTATTTTTCTAACACCAAGACCGCAAAGTTCGCTAAGAAAAGAGGTGCTTGCCTTTGCGACCTTTGCGCTCTTCTGTAAAAATCATTTACGTTCTAGGATTTCAATGCGTTGGCCGTCGCTCAGTGTGCGGTTGCCTTCGATGATCACAAGGTCGCCCTCTTCCAGCCCTTTGGAAATAAGCGCCCGCTTGCGGGTGATGGTTTCGATCTGCACCTTGCGGCGGATGGCTTGGCCGTCCTTGGCAAGGTAGACGATATGGTCGCCCTTCGAGGGCAGTACGGCCGACATCGGCAGCGAAACCATGTTTTGGTTCTCGCCGCGCTTGAACTCGACCTGGGCAATCATGCCCGGGCGCAGCGTGCCGTCGGGATTGTCGACGGCGACCTCGGTGCGGAAGGCATTGTTGCGCCCGTCAGCCTGGGCGGCGACGAAGGAAACCACACCTTCGAAGGTGTGGTTCGGCAGGGGCTGGATGCCGAAGCCCATGCGGTCGCCCGGGCGGATGGAATAGATATCCTTTTCCGGAATCTGTAGGATGATTTTCACGGTGGCGGTGTCGACCACCTGGAAGACAGGCGCACCGGGCTGGACATATTCGCCGACCTCGACGAACCGGTCATTCACGGTTCCGGTGATCGGGGAAACAACGCGGCACTGCTCGATATTGATCCGAGCCTCCTCGGCCATGCTTTCGGTCTGGATGAATGCCCTTTCAATGGCATCGAACTCGCTCTCGGCCACGGCGCCGGAGGCCTGCAACTGCTTGAAGCGCTCGTGGTTTTTCCGGGCATCCTCGGCAGCACTGTTGGCCTGCTTCAAGTTGGCCTGCCAGACGCGGTCGTCGATTTGCAGCAGGAGCTGTCCCTTCTCGACGCGGTCACCGCGGTCAACATGGATTTCAACAATGCGCCCGGCCTTCTCTGCGGCCAGTTTGGCATCCACGTTTGCCGCCACGAGAGCGGGGAGGTGTACCATGTCTGCGGTGTTGGTTGGGTGCACCGTCAGGATGGAAACCGTCACGGCAGCCTCCTTGGCTTCGGGCAGTTCCTTGTCGTTTGGCTTGAACAGCACCATGAGGACAATAAGCACCGCCACTAGCCCGAGAGTGGCCAGCAGGATGATTTGTGCAGAAGCTTGTTTCCTATTCATCATTCATATTCCTCCAAAAGGATGCCCATGGCATGTTTCATCGATGTGATGGCCGCCATGTATTCGTAGAGCGCGCGCGATCGTGCGAGCCGTGCGTCACTCAGTTCCAGGTTGGCCTGGGTTACTTCAAGGTGGGTGCTCAGTTCGGCGGCGAAACGTGCGTTGGCGATTTCAAGCGCGCGTTCGGCCAGCCCCTCGGTTTTTTCAGTGGCCTTGATCACCTCGGCGGCATCGCGGCCGCGCAACCACTGGGTGCGGATGTCGAGTGCGACGGCGCGCTCCAAATCGCGCAGCTCGTCCTCTTCGATGGCCATGTTCAGTTTGCTTTCGCCCACATTGGCGCGCCGCGTCCCGCCGTCGAACAGGTTCCAATTGGCGCGTATGCCACCACTCCAATGCGGGGTCCATCCTTCGTTGGGCTCCAGCCCAGGGAAAAATGGAGCGAAGGCATTGTTGGGATCGGGGTCATACATGTTGTAGTTGGCAAAGAGACTGATACGGGGGGCGTAGTCGCTTTTCTGCTGCGAAATGTCCTCCTTGCGCAATGCCACGGCACTGGTCTTTTCCTGTAGATCCGGACATTTGCCCATGCCGAGAGCGATGGCTTCGTTGAGTCCGATTTTGAAATGAACGTATTCGAGTGGATCGGAAAGCGCGAATCTTTCAGCGTCGATATAGGTCAGGTTGCGGAACTGTTCCATGGCAAGTGCCAGTTCGTTTTCGGCGGCAATCAGGTATGGGTTTTCATTGGCAAGTGCAACCTGTGCGCTGAGTTTATCGAATTCCGAAACCGTGCCGGCCTCGTGTTTTGTGCGCGCTTCCTCCTCAAAACCGGACAACTGCTCCACCGACTGTCTCCGCACTGCAACCCTTGCCTTGGCGAGCTGCACTTGATAATAGCTCAGTGTAATATCGCGTACCTGTGTCTCGCGGATGCGGCGCTCCTGATGGGCGGTCAGTTGCTTGTAGGCCTTGGCGGCGCGGATCGCCGAGATCGTGCGCCCGCCCGAAAAGATTTGCCACGACGCTTCCGCGCCGACCCGGCTGGAGCCGGATTCCAGTAGATCCTCGGCATCATAGAGCGAATAGTCGGCCGTGCCCGTGATCTGCGGCCATGCGCCCGCAACCGCGCGTTTTTTCGTGGCCTTGGCAATCTCGCGCCGGCGTGCCGCGTTGACAACACCCAGCGACCGCGTTAGGCCAAGCCGGATGCTTTCGTCCAGCGTGTAGGTGGTGTTGGTCTCCTGCGCCAAGGTGCAGAGTGGCAGGAGAGCGGCCAGCAAGACGATGGAAAGGGTTGTGCGGGTGGCCTTGAGGATTTTTTCGAGCATTTGCATGTGCCGGGCGCGTTCCGGGGCCGTCAGCGATCCATAGGTCTTGCGTATGCCCTGCTTGCGGTTGACCACCAGCTGCTCCGTCAACTTCCGGCCTTTTGCGGTCAGGGCGATGTGGACGACGCGCCGATCGCTTTCACTATGCGTGCGTTTGACCAACCCGCTTTTTTCAAGCCGCTGGAGCAGGCCGGACGTGGAGGATTTGCCCCGGTGCAGGGCGGTTGCCAACTCGTTTACCGTCAGTCCCTCCTTCTGGGCGATATAGTGGAGCGCCCAGAACTGCGGCACCGAAACCCGGCCCTTCGAAACCGCGCTCGTGTCCTCGCGCATGATCGACGAGATCAGCTCCGGCAACGCCTCCGACATGTAATCAACAAACCGATCCTGCGAAATAGTTTTCATAACGAACAGTTCGTAGCACGAACTATTCCGGCATCCAATAAAAACCGGAAAGTTTTTGCCCATGTTTTGGTTCGGAGGATTTTTGAATCAAGGTCTAATTCCGGGGAACGGAAGAGACCGTCTCCGTTTCACTGCGACGGGACTACGAAGAAGCGCCTCTTTGTAGTCCACTCGAAGCAGAGCGGAGAGTGCAGGTCGTATCATGGTTATCTTGTGGCGAAGATTTCAGGAAATGGAACATGAACCGGATTTTCCGCCTTGTGCTTTGATTTGCACCGCAATGCGGGGTTAAACTGGCCGACATGGAGGGATCTATGCAGGACAAGACCAACCAAGCGGTGGTGTTCACGAAACCGTTGCACCATCTGGGACTGCCCTTGACACCGGCGCAACTCGACGAACAAGTGCGGGTCTTTCTTGAGGAGAATGGATTCCGGATTGTTTTCAGCCGGCCGGTGACCGGTTCCGATCTGGCGGAGCGGGATATCATCAAGCAACACTACCTAATGTACAGCAAGGCGGCGTGTGCCGGATCGGTTGACGAGTTGGAGTTGTCGAATGAAGCCAAGGCCCGGTTTGAATCCGCATTCGGGAAAAGCTGGCAGGCCGAAGCGGGGAAGGTGTTGGGAAGTCCGGCGCTGCAACAGGAAAAGGGAATCAGTTCGCACGAGCTCTACCTTCGCTGGAACGAGCAATTTGCCAATCGGTCGACCTGCAAGGTTCAGGGCGGGGTGATCATAGCTTGGTTGGACGACCTGGACTGCTATTGCATCAACGCCTTTTATCCGGCCATGGAGGAAAACTTTTACAATCCCGCCACGGAAATGGCCTATCATGTCGTCGAATTCGATCCGGCGCAGGTTTCTTGGGCGCGGTTCCGCAGGAATGTTCTCGGGGCAACCGATGCGAGCAAGGCCGAGCCCGAAAGTTTCCGTGGACGGCTCTATGCCGCCTATGACGTGGAGTTTCCCGGTCGCGACAACTTTGTGCATGGCAGCGCCGGCCCGCTCGAAGGTTTGGTTGAACGAACCATCCACGAGCCGGATTTCGATATGGCGACCAATCCGGTCGGTCGTTATTTGCTGGGGCGGGGGATCGACCTCGAAATGTTCAAGCTATGGAAGTCCGGCCAGTCCATCCCGCAACTCGGCAAACTGTTCGATGCCACCGAGGAGAAGGATATTGCCGAGGTCCTTGACTTGCTGGATGGAATCCAGTTTTAAGTAGCTCGCATTGGCTAATTCAAAGAAAGGAAATAAGAGATGTTCAATCGTTGTGTTGCGATATTGTTTGCAGTGGGTGTTGCTTGTGGCGCCTCGATGGCCTCGGAAGAGCTGCCTCTGTTTTTGAAGGATGGCGGGAAATCGTTCCAGGTTTCGAGCCATAGCCCCAATGACGGCGATGCCTGGAACATTAATCCGGGTGAATCCAAGGTTCTGGCCGAGATCGAAGGGCCGGCGATCATTCAGAACATGTGGTTTACCTGTTCGGGCCTGCCCGATGTCGATGCCGAATATCTGCGCAATCTGATCGTCAAGATGTACTGGGATGGCGAGGAGGAGCCGAGCGTGGAGGTTCCCTTCGGCAACTTCTTCGGCTGCGGCTTTTCCAGGCGCGAGCCTTGGCAGTCGAAGTATGTCGGCGTGACCAGCGGCGGCTTCTACAGCTATTTCCCGATGCCGTTCGCCAAGGGCGCGCGGATCGAGATCGAGAACAAGATGGAAAACCCGACGCTGGTCTTCTTCCACTTCCTCGGCCAGAAGTATGATTCGCTTCCCGCCGGCACGCTCTACTTCCATTCGCAGTACCGTCGCGAAAACCCGACCATCCGCGGCAAGAACTACACCATCCTCGAAGCCGAGGGCGATGGCTATTTTGCCGGAACGATCCTCTTCATCCAGGGCTACGACAAGGGCGACAAGTGGAACTTCCTCGAAGGCGACGAGTTTATCTACGTTGACGGCGAAACGGATGCCTCGATCAAGGGAACCGGCGGCGAGGATTATTTCCAGGGCGGCTGGTACTACATCGACGGCGTGTTCAACGCGCCGTACCACGGCCTGATCGTCAAGGATATGGAAAAGGTCCACACCTCGATGTACCGCTTCCATACGCTGGACCGGATCAACTTTTCCAAGGATGTCCGCGTCGAGATCGAGCACGGCAACCGCCCGGTCAACGAAGCCAAGGCCGACTTTTCCTCCACGGCGTTCTGGTACCAGAAGGAGCCGCACAAGCCCTTTCCGGAAATGCCTAGCCGCGAAAACGTGGTGGCCGGGCCAGCCTTCCTGATCGAAGGCGCCATTGAATGGGAGGGCACCGAAGGCTGCGGCCCGCTGTATGTTTCAACCTACAACGGAAACTGGAGCAACAACATGGGCGCCAACTTTGTCGGTGAAAAGGGGCAGTCCGCCTCCAGAACCTTCACCGTTGCCGAAGACGGGAAATACAAGATCGGCGCGAATTTCATCTCCAGTGAACTCGGCGCGGTTGGGCAGGTCAAGATCGACGGTAAAAAGGTAGGCAAGCCGGTCGATACCTATTCCGACATTCCGCGCGACTTCTACCTCCTTAACGTCAACCCCGCCATGGGCCACGCCGTCCTTGGGGAACTAAAGCTCGAAGCCGGCGAGCATACCGCCGAGGTGGAAATCGTTGGCAACAACCCCGCCGCCAAGGGCAGCGAACTGATGATTGATTGCCTTACTGCCGTATCCGAGTAGCGAGGAAGTCAGGCCAGGACGGTTAAAGGTGTTGTAGCCTCGTCTACAATGCACTTCATTTGGCTCGTAGAGCCAACACTACAACTGCGCATTGGTGTAGAGTCGGCTCTGCCTGTCCTGTGTAGCTTGGCGAAACGGGATGAGCCGAAAAGCCCGGTTGTTCTAACCCCCCGGCTTTTTTTCCAGCACATAGTGCAGCATGGTGTTTTCGGTCTTCTTGAGCCGACGGCAGGCTTCGCGGGCAATGTTCAGCATTAGCATGCCGAACAGCTCGGGATCCGTTTTGTGGAGTTGAAACAACTTTTCGCGGGGAATGACGAGCAAGTCGCAATCCTCCAAGGCCAATGCACTGGCCGTATGCGGGTGGATCGCGATCACCGACACTTCGCCAAAGCACTGTCCCTCCCCGAACTCCACCAGCTCCATTGGCGTACCCTCGACCTCCTCGACAATGCGCACGCGCCCCGAGCGGACGATGCGGATATGGTCCGGGGCCTCGCCCTGCCGGAAGATAAACTCCCCTTTGCGGTAGTGCTCGGTTTCGAGCATCCGGAAAACCGTATAGAGCTGGGCATCGTCCAGTCCGCCGAATAGCGAAATCTTGTTGAGGATCGGAAGCACATTCTCCACATCCAGCAGCGGCAACCTGTATTTTTCCGTGGCCATGAGCCAAGTATACGGATCCGTGCCTTGTTCGCCAGCTAATTAACCTTGCCAATCATTGGAAAGGGCTGTCTGCTGGTCGGTGTCCGCGAGTGGGTTGCGGGTGCCGGCATTGATAGTATTCCTCTCGCTTCGCAATTTATTCTGCCGTTAACGGCCATTCATCCGCACTGGCGGAAAAGGAAAGGAAAAGGAAATGGAAAAACAGCAGACGACACCGGTTTCCAATCTAAGGATTTTTGGCTATGCGCTGGGGGAGGGCGCGATGTCGATCACGATGAACGGCATTGCCAACTTTGCGATGGTCTACTACACGCTGGTGCTTGGGCTTGGAGCCGGAATGGCCGGATTGGCCTTGAGTATAACCACGCTTTGGGATGCGGTTACCGACCCGGTTATGGGGCACGTCACGGACAATACCCGCAGCCGATTCGGTCGGCGCCACCCCTATCTTTTGCTCGGCGGGGTTGCGCTGGTACTCTCTTTCTACCTGCTTTGGTTTCTCCCCGCAAAGTTCGAGGAGCCGATGGCCATTTTCTGGTGCATTCTTCTGACCAACCTGCTGGTTCGAACCGCCGTGACGGTTTTCGTGGTGCCCTACACCGCGCTTGGATTTGAAATCTGCCCCGAATACAACGACCGGGCCCGCCTCCAGGGGATTCGGAGTTTTCTAAACCAGATGGTCAACATCTTGTTTGGTGCCTTGGCCTGGCCGGTGTTCTTCAAGGATGGCGTTGCCGTGGATGGAAGCCGGGTGGATGGAACAACCATTCCGGAAAACTATGTGTCGATGAACCATGTGTTAACCAGTGCAGCGTTTATACTGATCATTCTTTGCCTGTTCTTCACCCGCATGTATGCAAAGGACAACCGCGCCGCGGCGCTGGAGGGCAACAGTGTCAAGGCGTTCGGGAAGGACATGGGTTCGAT
>JBDLHZ010000049.1:0-10908 GCA_039715135.1 Verrucomicrobiota bacterium | reverse complement strand
CGGATCACCTCGATCCGCTCAATATTGGAAACCGGAATGCTCTGCCACTCGATGCCGCCCATGTCGGGGCGGTTGACCTTGTGGCCATCCACCAGCACAAGGGTGCGCAGGTGGCTGTTTTCGCCAAAGCCGCGCATGGCGATCTGGCCGTCGTTGCCGTTGCCCGTTGTGCTCCGGATGAGCACGTTGGCCTCGTTCTGGAGCAACTCGGGAACAGAGGCCGCACCCGACTGCTCGATGGCTTCGCGGTCGACCACCGTCACATCGGCGGCCACGGCCACATCCATCAGATCCAAGTCGTCCAGTCGCGGTGCAGATACAATGATAGCGTTGTTGGTTCCCGCAAAAGCGGGAACCACAGCCATCAAGCCAGCAACGAGCTGCAACCGGAACGACATGGATCCTTCCGAAATGCTAGCGAACGGAGCGCTTGCGGAACCAAGCCATTCCACCAAAACCAAACAGCATCAACACGATTGTGCCCGGCTCCGGAATCGCCGCAACGGTCAGGTTGTCCATCGCAAAATAGGCCGGTGTGTTCATGCCCCAATCTCCGTTGTCCCTGGAGGAGAGCGAAAAGGCCAGCTTGCTTACATTGGAACCGAGTGAAGTCAGGTCCACAAAGGTCCAATCGGAAACAATTGTTCCCGTTGTCCCAGTGTAGTCCGCCAACAAGAAGTCGACGGTTCCCAGACTGTCGTCCGAAGCATCCAATCCCTCGATCGTCAACTTGAACCAATCGTTGCTCGCCGTGGTGAACGCACGTGCCGGGCTTTCGCCATTGAGCATGGCCAGTGCGGCGTAGGTGGTATTGTTGGCATAGAAGCCCTGCACGGTCGTCGCCACCGGAAGGGTGATAACTGAACGCGGGGTGAACGGTTGGAAGTAAACGGCATAGGAGCCCGTATCGCCCATGCCCATTCCGTCCCCGTAGACTGCATGCTGGTTGACAAAGCCCGGAGTCGTCGTGTCGTTTACGCTGGAATAGGTCATCCCGTCCCATGCTGCGCCGCCCCACGAAACTTCATGGCTGAAAACGACTCCCGTATCCGTCCAGTCGTGGCTGCCGTCCGTACCGGGGGTGAAAGCATTATTATTCCCGCTGGTGCTTTGCCCGTCAAAGTTGACAACGGTATCTGCGAAGGTTGCACTGGCCAAAGCGGCACATGCAACGAGTAGTACTTGCTTCTTCATCTTTCATTCCTTTCGCCTGTAGATCGCAGGCATTTGAGTTTCTAAGCCCGCATGAAATATGCGGGCTAACTGCAAACCCTCTTCCGCCGGCAAAAAGAAAACCGTTCCAATGGGAGCGGAACGGCATCGACCGTTGAGCCCCCTTTAGTGCGAAAGAGTCCAACATCTTGAAGATCTGAAAGTTCTGGCTTCGGGAGCATTCCCGTTACAGTTGCGCTACAGCGCCGGATTCACACCGGCTTCCGTCAGGTTCTTCATGAAGGCGGCAACTTATGCCCTTCCCCCTGCCTATGTCAACCGCCGAAAAGCTGTTTTTGGATCACGCTTCCCAATCCCTTGAAAAAAACCTATGGTGGCGATCCAATCATTGGAAAAGGACAATCCCATGTACGAATTAATGATCAAAGGCGGCCCCGTCATGTGGCCATTGCTGGCCTGCTCCATCGTGGCGCTGGCCGTTGTCTTCGAGCGCCTGTTGTTTTGGCTGCTGGTTGGCATCCGCAAGAACCAGTCCCTGATCAACCGAATTTTCACGCTGACCGAAGCAGGCGACTTCGACACCGCCATTCAGGAAGGCACAGCCTCCCCATGCCTGGTTTGCCGGATCCTCACCTCGGGGCTGGCGCACCGCAACTATGGCCTTGTCCAATCCATGGAAGCCGCCGCGACCCAGGAAATCGAAAAGATGAAGCGCTACCTTTCAGTGCTTGATACTGTCATCACCCTTGCGCCGCTGCTCGGCATTCTCGGAACCGTCTCCGGCATCATTGTCTCGTTCGACCTGCTCGGCGAGGCCGGCATCGAGGATCCCAAAGCCGTCACCGGCGGCATCGCCCAGGCGCTCATCACCACGGCAACCGGCCTGGCCATCGCCATCGTCGCCCTACTTCCCTACAACGCCCTCGTCCGCAAGGTCGAAAAGGTTACCCGCCACCTCGAACAGCTCGTCACCTTCTACGAAGTCACTGTCCAGAAGGGCACCGAAAGACAGGGGATTTTACAGAATAATTAGGGACAGAATAATTTTGCATGCCAATACTTCCTAAACATCCTGTCGAAAAATGCTCCGAACAAGAGTTCCACCAATTGGATTATGCAATCATGAGGCTAGCCTTTGATGTGCATAACCAGCTTGGTCGGTTTTATGACGAAAATATCTACCAAAATAAATTGCTCGAAGTTTGCCGACAGAATGGAATAGAGGCGGAAACCGAATTTGAAGTGAAATTAAAGCACAAGGATTTCTCAAAAAGCTTCTTTATCGACCTGCTCGTGAACAGGAGTTCGGTCTATGAGCTGAAAACGATCAAGTCAATACATGAACCCCAACGCATACAGACGCTTGATTATCTTTTTATGACAGATACGAACCATGGGAAAATAATTAATTTCCGCCCGCCATCGGTTGAACACGAATTCGTTTCCACTTCCCTGAATAATCAAAATCGTCATGCATTCAAAATCTGCGAAACAGACTGGAGCGAACATTCCGAAAAAGCTACTCGAATAAGAATACTACTTGCTAATTTATTGGATGATTGGGGCGCATTTCTGAATACCGCCACCTACCAGGAAGCAATCTGCCATTTCCTCGGGAACGGAACAGATATTGTGCACCCGATTGAAATCAGAAGTGGGAATACGCTACTAGGCCACCAGAAGACTCCGATTCTTTCGCAAACAGAAACATTCTGCCTAACATCCATACCAAATGATCTTTTGACCTACAAAATGCACCTGCTCCGATTTCTCTCCCATACTCAACTCAAATTCCTTTACTGGATTAACTTCAACCGTTTTGAAGTTCAATTCACGACATTGGAAAATAAATTATTCTGTCCATAATTATTCTGTAAAAAAATGAAGCTACGTACTGGATACGAAACCAAGAAGGCCCGGGTGGAGATGCTGCCGCTGATTGATGTGGTGTTCCTGCTGCTCGTCTTTTTCATCTACGCCATGCTCTCGATGGTGGTGCACCACGGCCTGAAGGTCGACCTGCCGTCGGCGGGAAGTGTCTCGCTCGAGAAGGAGGACTACATTGCCATCACCATCGATGCCGAAAACAACCTGTTCCTAAACGAGGAACCGGCCGAGGCAAGCGGCCTGGCCGCGCGCGTGCTGGCGCTGCGCGGCGGCGATGCCAAGCCCGTATTCATCAACGGCGACCAGAAGGCCGATCTCGGACTGGCCATCGAACTGCTGGACGACTTGAAGCAAGCCGGTATTGAGGAAGTATCGTTCTCGTGCACAAAAGAAACCCCATAGTCAATTTGCCGCTGCTCATCGGCTCTGTGCTATCGATCGCCATCCACGTCGTGGCGCTCTACGGCAAGGGAATCCATGCTCCGCCTACGGCCTCGCTGGAGCAAGGCCGCACCGTCGTCCGCCTCACACTCATGCCCGCCGTCGCCAGCCAGGCCGCCGCACCGAAGCCGCAAATTGAAGAACCTGTCGAGCAGTTGGCGGAGGAGCCCGTCCCCATGCCGGTCGAACCGCTTGTGGAGCAGGCTTTCCAGCCTGCTCTCCCCGCAGAGCCAGTCACCGAATCCCAGCCGGATCCGGATACCATTGCCGAAACCGAGGCAATCGATTCCCCGGAACAGGATGCAAGCCTCGTCGAGGAAAAAGGTGTGGTCACCGAAGCCAGAACCTCCAAAGCCGTCCATCCCGCCTACTCACGCATCTCGCGCCGCCGCGGCGAGGAAGGTACCGTCACCCTCTCCGTCGGAGTACTCGCCAATGGACAGCCCGACGACATCTCGGTCGTCCAATCCAGCGGATACAGCCGACTCGACAAAGCCGCCATCAAGGCCGTCCAATCAACCACATTTACCCCTGCCAAGCGATTTGGCCGCAACATTGACTCCACCACCGAGCTGTCGTTTACTTTCAGGCTGACCGATGATTAGGCAACTCACATTTCTATGCATTCTAACCCTGCTCTATGGCTGCGGAAAGCCTGTGCAACCCACCGCATTGGCCCACCCGCCCGAGCGGATCATCTCCCTCGCACCCAACATTACCGAAACCATCTATGCCCTCGATCTCGGCGACAAGCTCGTCGGTGCCACCACCTACTGCACCTACCCCGAAGCTGCACGTGTAGTTCCAAGGATTGGCGGTTTTGGCCAGTTCAATTATGAAGCCATCGTGATCGCCCAACCCGACCTCGTGATTCTGCACAAGGAATACGAAACCGTTAAGGCACGGCTTCAAGGCCTCGGCATCCCCTACCTCGAAACCGGCACCTATTTCATCGTCGATATTCTCGAAACCATCCGGGACATTGGCGAAGCCTGCGGCGCGCAAGAACGGGCGGAAGAGCTGGTTGCCCAGCTCGAAGACCGCATCGTCGAACTTCAAACAACAAGCACCAACCGCCCGCGCGTTCTCATCACTTTTGGAAGCGAGGATGTTGAATCCATCCAGGCCTTCGGCCCCGAATGCATCCACAACGAGCTGCTCGGAATCGCCGGAGGGAAAAACATTGTAGAAGGCGGACTCCCCTTCGCCGTCCTTTCGCGGGAAGCCGTATTGCGGCTCAACCCCGATATCATCATCGAACTCGCACCGGGACTCGAAAACACGGGTCACCCATCCCGGCGCTGGGAAAAACTTGATGCGGTCAACGCCGTTAAGAACAATCGCATCCATGTGCTCACGGGCGACTACACCTGCATCCCCGGCCCCCGCTTCATCCAAACATTGGAGGATTTTTCGAGAATAATTAAACAGAATAATTAGGACAGAATGATCGGGATATGGGAGGGTTGCTTTTCGAAAAATCATTCTGCTAACAAAACTCCATGCATAGCCCCATCATCCAGATTGAAAACCTCGGCATCGAGCTTTCGGGAAACATGATCCTGAAGGATGTTTCCCTGTCCATTAACGACGGAGAATATGTCTCCATTATCGGTCCGAACGGGGCGGGGAAAACGACGCTGGTTAAATGCATCGCCGGAATTCACCGGAACTGGGAAGGCTCCATCCAGATCGCCGGGCAACCGTTCGAGCGCTACGACAGCAAGGCGCTCGCCCGGCTCCAAAGCTACGTCCCACAGGCCGAGGGGCGCTCCAATCCCTTGACCATTGCAGAATTCGTTGCGATGGGCCGCTACCCGCACCTCTCCGCCTTCACCACCTTGAACACCGACGACTATGCCGCCATTGATGCCGCCATTGATCGCGCCGGACTCGATTCCTTCCGCCACCGGAAAATGAACACGCTCAGCGGCGGCGAGCGCCAGATGGCCTTCATTGCCGCCGCCCTTGCACAAGGCGCAAAGATCCTGCTACTCGACGAGCCGGCCACCTTCCTCGACTACCGCCACCAAGCCGAGGTTTCGGCCATCCTCAAGTCCGCCTGCCGCGAAAACGGCATCACCGTCGTCGCCGTCCACCACGACATCAACACCGCCGCTGCCTGTAGCGACCGGATCCATGCACTGAAAGACGGAGCCATCGTCTTCAGCGGAACGCCGGAAGAAGCGACAAACAGCGAAACATTAAAAGGCATCTACGGTACCGAATTCCTCTGCACCCCCTCCCCCGATCGCCCCCTCCCCTTTGTCATTGCCGGAGGTGCGCTATGAAGAAACCGCTAACACCCCTAATCGCACTCTCCCTGCTCGCCCTTGCCGCGCTCCTGTTTAGCCCGCTCTTCGGCATGGAATTCATTCCGTTCTCCGCCACGGGGCAGGAACGCGAAATCCTGCTTGGCATCCGCATCCCGCGCGTATTGGCCGCCTTTGTGGCCGGGGCAATGCTTTCGCTCAGCGGCATGTCGTTCCAGGCGCTCTTCAGGAATCCACTGGCCACGCCATTTACGCTTGGTGTCTCCAGCGGCGCGGCGCTCGGCGCGGCGGTATTCATCCGAATGGGGCTCGCCTTCACCATCGCGGGAATCTCCGGAACCTCGCTGGCGGCGTTCGGTGGCGCCATGCTCGCCGTTGCGCTGGTCTATGGCCTGACCCGGATCAAAGGCGGCTTCACTACCACCACCCTGCTGCTCGCCGGAATCGCCATCAGCTTTTTCTTTTCCAGCCTGATCCTGCTCATCCAATACATCAGCGGATTGTCGCACTCGTTCCGCATCATCCAATGGATGATGGGCTCGCTCACGACCGCCGACTACGCACGGCTCGTCAACCTGCTGCCCTTCCTCGGAGCCGGCGGCATGCTGCTCCTCTTCCTGCACCGCGAAATGAACCTGTTCATGGTCGGCGAGGATATTGCCATCAGCCGGGGCGTAAACGTCGGCCTGGTAAAAAAACTTATCTTCCTTGCCGCCTCGCTGATGGTCGGCGGCGTGGTGGCCGTCTGCGGGCCAATCGGGTTTGTCGGCATGATGTCGCCGCACATTTGCCGCATGCTCGTCGGCGCAGACCACCGCTTCCTAACCCCCGCCTCATTCCTGTTTGGCGGACTGTTCCTCGCGCTATGCGACACACTTGCGCGGACGCTCGTCGCCCCGTCCGAAATCCCCGTCGGCGTCATCACCGCCCTGCTCGGTGGCCCGTTCTTTATCTGGCTACTGCTCAACCGCAAAAATGATCTGGAAATCTAAACCACGAATAAACGCGAATGGACACGAATCTAAAAATTGCTGAAGAAAAAGAGCAGGCATTGCTCGAAGAATTGAGGTCCTACGGAGCCATTGCCGTTGCCTATTCCGGCGGCGTCGACTCCACCTATCTCGCCGACTGCGCCCACGAAGCCCTCGGCCAAAACGCCAGGATGATCATCGCCGACTCACCTTCCATCCCGCGCGAGGAGTTGCAGGAGGCGATCGACATGGCCACCGAACGCGGCTGGAACCTGCGCGTCGTCCAGACCGGCGAGCATCTCAAGGACGAATACCTCGAAAACAAGGGCGACCGTTGCTTCCACTGCAAGAACGAGCTCTTCTCCAAGATGGAAACCATCCTCTCCGAATTCGGCGACATCGTGCTCGCCCACGGCGCCATCGAGGACGACAAGGGTGACATCCGCCCCGGCGCGCAGGCCGCCGCCAACCACTGCGTCGTCGCACCGCTGCAAAACGCAGGATTGTACAAAAGCGAAATTCGCATCCTCAGCGAACGGCGCGGGCTGCCCACCGCCGAAAAGGCCTCCTTCGCCTGCCTCGGCTCGCGCTTCCCCACCGGCACCCGCATCGAACTTGAAGCCATGACGCAGGTGGAACAGGCCGAAGCCATTCTACGTGCACGCGGCTATGTCCAGTACCGCGTCCGCCACCACGGCGACCTCTGCCGCATCGAGATCGACCCCAAAGATTTTAACAAGCTGATGGACGAGTGCACCGAAATCGTCGAGGCCATCAAGCAGACCGGCTACCGCTTCGTCACCCTCGACCTCGGCGGCTATTCCATGGGTTCGAGTGCGTAGAGAAGAGATGGATATACGATGTGTAGCAACGTATTGAGAGTATTGCTCCCGGTCGCCCTTCTGCTGGCCTCGGGCGCAGGCGGCACGCCGGTTCGCATCATGCCGATGGGCGACTCGATTACGCATGGGTGGTATTCGGGAATCGACCCAAACGATCTCGACAGCTACCGCAAGGTGCTCAAGAGCCTGCTCGACACCAACGGGTACGCGATCGATTTTGTTGGGAGCCTCACCAACGGCGGTTTTGCCGACAACCAGCACGAAGGCCATGATGAATTCCACGCCGACCATCCCACCAGCGGAAAAAAACTGCTCGGCAACATCGGCGGATGGATGGCCTCCTCCCCGGCGGATGTCGTGCTGCTTCATATCGGCACCAACGACCTGAACGGAGGCGACACGGGTACAGTCGCCGAAGTTTCAGCGGTCATCGACGAAATCTTCATTGCCAACAGCAACGCCACTATCGTGTTGGCGCAGATTATCGGTGTCAAAGACGATCCCCCGTTGCAGACCGCGATCAGCACCTACAACACCGACCTCAACATCATGGCCCAAGCACGCATTGTGGCGGGCGACGACCTGATGGTGGTCGACATGGAAAACGGCGCGGGCATCGACTATGACTCGCCCGATATGAACGACCGGTTGCATCCATCGCAAATCGGCTATGACAAGATGGCCACCAATTGGTTTCCCGTCACGACCCAGGCCATTGCCCGCCAGCTATGGCGCCAGAACGGTCCGCCCCATATTGGATCGGTCTCGGCGGAAGTCGGGGAGATTGTGCTGGGCATCACAAACCTGGTGGCCGGCCTGCCGGTAGGGATCGAATCCACCACCACTCTTGCTCCAGCAGCATGGAGCAACATCTTCACCTTTACCGCTTCGGGGACCTCGACCAACTGGACGGAACCGATCGCCACGAATACATTATTCTACCGCATCGTCGGCGAATAGGCGAAATCGACCCAGTCAATGGCACTAAGTTAAGGATGATTTAGAATCCATGTGCGGCAGATCAACGCTTTCCCCTTCGGGGTGAAGCGTTCCTACACATAATTGAGAGTGAATAACGAACAATTTCCACCAAACCACGGTGTAGCAGCGCTTCCCCGGCACAACGCAACCCCGCTCGAACCCTTGACGTCGACCTTCCCGCCTTTCGCCGAGATTTCAAAAACGTCCGCTTTGCCTTCCTTGGGGATTATCGAAAGGGAAAAATCCCCGACCCGCTCGCCAAGCAGTCTTTGCAGAACCCCCTTTGCCGCATCGACCTGCACGGGGCTTGCCGACGAAAGCGAGATGGTCGCAAGAAGGATGGCTACGATGGTGGATTCCTCTCTATGAACCGAAGCTCCATTGTACATTCCAATCCCCCGTTGTCAGCATTTTAGGTTTTTCCAGAAAGTGTTTTCTGCGGGAAATACGGGATGTTCCGCCAGTTTAGGGTCGATTCGCCGGATGGGGTGGTTTAATTTCCCCCGAGTTTTAGCGAGGAGACAACCATGATCAAAGCAAAAGTTGTAGGTGCGGGCGGATATGGCGGCGGTGGAATCACGGAACTGCTATTGAGGCATCCGGAAGCGGAAATTGGATGCATGGTGGACCTGTCGGATATCGGCCGGAAAATGAGCGATGTCTTTCCGCACCTGCGGGGCTTCTGCGACGAGACGATCATTGCGCCCGACGATCCAAAGGCGAAGGAGCAATACGACGTGGTCTTCTTTTCCACGCCCGACGGGGTCGGCATGCAAACCGCCGGCGAAGAGCTTGAGCGCGGAGCCAAAGTGATCGACTACAGCGGCGATTTCCGTTTCGGTACGCCGGAACAGTATGCCGAATACGCCAACTTCATCGGCCTTGATCCAGTGCACAAGGCTCCCGCCCTGCTTACGGAAACGGTCTATGGCCTATCGGAACTCCATGAGATTGGCGACACGCAGATGATCCTAGGCAATCCCGGTTGCTTTGCCGTAAGCTGCATCCTCGGCCTGGCTCCGGCGGTCGCGGCGGGCATCATCGACACAAAGAGCATCATTTGCGACTGCAAGACAGGCGTCTCCGGAGCAGGGAAGAAGCCCAATGCCGCGTTCCACTATCCCGCCCGCTACGACAACATGAACGCCTACAAGCTGGCGGGCCACCAACACATGGTCGAGATCGAGCAGGAACTCGGCGCACTCGGCGAGGAGGATGTGCAGATTACCTTCACCTCGCAGGTGGTGCCTGTTTGCCGCGGCATCATGTCGTGCCTCTATGCCACGCTAAGCGGCCAAACGGCCGATGAAATTCTCGAAATCTACAAGGAATTCAACAAGAACAACAGGTTTGTGCGGGTTCTTGACGCTTCGACACCAGCCAGTATCGCCGATATACGGGGCACCAACTATTGCAACCTGACCGTGGATGTGGATATGCGAAACAACCGGTTGCGGGTGATTTCGCACATCGACAACCTGATGAAAGGACAGGCCGGCAACGCTTTACAGAACATGAACCTAATGTTTGGCCTCGATTCTGGCATGGGACTTGCATTTGCGGGACAGTATCCTTAATAAGGATAGAAAAACCGCAAAAAAGCGAGGCCATGAACAAATATGTCAAACTGATTGTGGCGATAGCGGCAATCGGGGGTTATGCCCTGGTTTTGCGCTATGTTGCGCCTAGCCGCGAACCCTACTTCTTTCTGGGTATCGCCCTGATCGGCTACATGGCATGGCTTTACGGCATCGCAACGGGTCTTCTCACGGCTCTGCTGCTGGTGCCCGCCACATCCTATATCTACAACCAGTTCGGGGTTTCAACCAGCTACATGGCTTCTGCCGGTTCACCAGCCTATATTGCAGTCGAAGTCCTCACCGCCGTTGCATTAGGAGTTTTGCGCAAAAAAATCGACCGGCTTTCCAAAAGGGAAACCATGCTGGCGGAAGCCAACGAAAAGCTACAAAAGGCACTCGCGCAGGTGAAGGAAATCGGAGGCATCCATTCCCTGTGCACGGTCTGCAAAAGCATTCTCGACGATGACGGCAGCTGGACCAAAATCGATATCTATCTCAAGGAAAAAACCAAGGCCGAATTCAGCCATGGCATGTGCCCGGACTGCGCCAAGGAATATGGGATTCCGCCAAAGCCGAAATCCGAAGGGACGACGACAGGCGACTCCGCATCCAGTTCTGATTAAACAAAAACCTGCATTTCCTTCCGGAAACACAGGTTGAAAAATGGCTCCTGCGGTTGGGCTCGAACCAACAACCAAGTGATTAACAGTCACCTACTCTACCATTGAGCTACGCAGGAATCCTCAAAAGAAGCTGGAAA
>JBDLHZ010000048.1:0-10937 GCA_039715135.1 Verrucomicrobiota bacterium | reverse complement strand
AAAAGGATGGCAGCATGCATAGGTTTGCAAACCGCTTGGAAAACGAAAAAAGTCCATACCTCCTGCAGCACGCTCACAATCCAGTGGATTGGTATCCGTGGGGCGACGAGGCGTTTGAAAGGGCGGCAAAGGAGGACAAACCAATCTTTCTTTCAATCGGCTATGCGACCTGCCACTGGTGCCATGTGATGGAGCGCGAGTCGTTCGAGAACGAGGAGATTGCGAAACTGATGAACGAGGCATTCGTCTGCATCAAGGTCGACCGCGAGGAGCGCCCGGACATCGACAACATCTACATGGCCGTTTGCCAGATGATGACGGGTTCGGGTGGCTGGCCAATGACGATTGTAATGACGCCGGAAAAGAAACCCTTTTTTGCGGCGACCTATATTCCGCCGGAAGAACGCTATGGCCGGATCGGCATGAAGCAGCTTATTCCGCGCATTTCCGATGCATGGAAAAACCGCCGTGCCGAGGTGTTGGGCTCGGCAAATGAGATCATGAACGTTCTGGGTAGGCAGGCAATCCGGGGTTCCGGCGCAGAGCTAGGGCCGGATTTGCTGGCGGAAGGCTACGGGGAATTGATAGGCCAATATGATTCGCGCAAAGGTGGGTTTGGGCTCCAGCCCAAGTTCCCGACACCGCACCGGTTGGTTTTCCTTCTCCGCCATGGAGAAAAGGAGGGCATCAAGGCTGTGGAGCATACGCTGGAGGAGATGCGCATGGGCGGGATCTTCGATCAGATCGGCTTTGGATTCCATCGCTACTCCACCGATGCCGACTGGTTGGTGCCGCACTTTGAAAAAATGCTTTATGACCAAGCGTTGCTGGTCATCGCCTATACGGAAGCCTACGAGTTGACCGGGAAACCATTCTACAGGCAGGTGGCCGAAGAGGTTCTCGAATATGTAATGCGCGACATGACTGCTCCGGAGGGTGGGTTCTATTCCGCCGAGGATGCCGACTCCGAAGGCGAGGAGGGTTTGTTCTACATCTGGGATGCCGAAGAAATGAAATTCATTCTGGGCGACGACCATGGATTTGTTTCCAAGCTCTGGAACATTTCGGACGCCGGAAACTTTCGCGACGAGTCGACGGGAATGCTGAACGGGAATAACATTCCACATCTGTCGGATTTACCCGGCATCGAAGATGCGAAACAGATCTCCGCGCTCCGGCAAAAGTTGTTCGATGTACGTGAAAAACGAATCCATCCACTAAAAGATACCAAGGTATTGGCCGACTGGAATGGATTGATGATTGCCGCGTTCGCAAAGGCGGGGCGTGCGTTTGGTGAAGATAAATATATTCAGGTTGCCGTTAAGGCCAATGCATTCATCGAGTCGGAAATGCGACAGGAAAGCGGCAAGTTGTGGCATCGTTGGCGTGAGGGCGAAACCGCCGTTCCGGGGCAGTTGGAGGATTATGCCTTCATGATCTTCGGTTTGCTGGAACTGTATGAAACCACGCTCGATGTCCAATATCTGGAAACAGCGTTGAACTATAACGACATCCTGGCCGACTCGTTCATCGACGGAGAAGGGGGTGGCTACTTCATGACGGCCGACGATGCGGAGCAACTGATTGTCCGCCCAAAGGAACTCTATGACGGCGCGATTCCTTCCGGCAATTCGATACAAATGCTCAATCTTCTCAAACTCGCGCGCTTGACGGGTCGTTCGGAGCTGGAAGAGCAAGCCGTCGAAACCGGAAAGGCCTTCGGTGGTACAATCGACCGCTCGCCCTCCAGCTTTTCACAGGCGCTGATCGCCCTCCAGTTTGCCGGGGGCGAATCACTCGAAATCGTGGTGACTGGCGAGCGCGGCAACAATGAAGCAAAGCGGATGTTGGAATACATTGATTCCGTCTACAAGCCGGGCAAGGTCGTGCTGTTCAAGGATCCGATGGAAGCCGACCGTCTCGCGGAAGTCGCCCCGTTCACAAGGGAGCATAAAATGGTGGAGGGAAAAACGACCGTCTACATCTGCCACAACTTTGCCTGCGAGCAACCCATCACTTCACTTGAGGAACTGGAAGAGGTTCTACGGTGAACAAGTCGCTGCAATGGCCAGCAAGGTTTTTCCAAGCGTGTCTCCCGGTTTGGTCTGCCTATAGCGGTTGTTTTTCCGCTCCACCATGTTCCGGGCGGTAAGTTTCTGCAAATGTCGGTAGAGAGCCATTGTTGAAATGTGCGTCGATGCCAGCAGTTCCGGAAACGTTTTTTCGCCTTCGCCTAGGCATTTAATAATGGAAATCCGGCGCGGGTGGGTGAAAGCCGTCGCAGCGGCTATCAAGCTTTCGTTTTTCGCGCCAGCCGCGAAAGACTCGCGGATTGCGTTCCCTATGGTTTCGGAATGCTCGACAGCCATGTTTGGCTCGAACGAATAGAACATCCACCGTCCCGCAGGGCGTGAAGAAACCAAGCCCCTTGCGCTCAATGCCCGTAGTTGTGTGCTTGCAAACGCTTCGGAAATACCCGTTTTCACAGCCAATGCAGACACGGTGGATTCGTCGCAGGAAAAGAGTGCGCGAAGCAGGTTCAAGCGGCTTTCATTCGCAAGAACCCTGCAGGTTCTCCACAGGGTTGGTCGTAATGGTTGCATCTATTCTTGATATCACACCTCACAACGTGTGGTAAAGCCCGGTTTTGAAGAAGAAATGTGGTTATTTCCGATTGGGATAATAGGAACCTTGAAGGTGGAAGTTGAAATACCACACCTTACAAGGTGTGGTAAAATAGAGGATTCATTTTTGTTGCAGGTTTCGTAGTGGATTAGGTTCCCTATCCCTCTTCTTCATAGGTCATGAGGAAGTTGAAAGCGAGGTCGTCTTCGGAGAGTCCGCTGTACATTACGCTGACAATCTGGTCTTCGGATTCGAGCAACTGGGTTTCGGTTACGTCCAGTTCCATGCCGACCTTGCCGGGGCCAAAGGCCGAGAAAAAGAGTCCAAGCCCGATTAGAACCGAGGCGGCCATGGCAAGCGCGGGTTTTAGACCAAAGATCCTTGTCGGTTTCTTTTCGGGTGCCAGTCTGCGGGCTTCGCGCAGAACTTTCTGAACCACCTTGGCGCCGGGTTCCTCCATGGCCGGGATGGCAAGTCTGGATTCCTCGATGGATTGCTGGAAATGCAGGCATTCGGCACACTTGCGCAAGTGTGCTGCAAGCGCGTTGGCCCGGTTTTCGGCTAGTTCACCGGAATCCTGTAAAAGGATTAGTTTTTCTGCATCGTTGCATTTCATGGCATGGCCTCCCGCAGTTCCTCGTATTCTTCCTTTAGTATAGAACGCAGCTTGCCCAGCGCATATTGCATCCGGGCCAGACAAGTGTTGATCGAGCACTTCTGAATCTTGGCGATCTCCTTGAAGGAGACGTTGCCGTACATGCGCAATAGAAACACTTCCTTCTGCTCTGCCGAGAGCGTTTCAACCGCTTGTTCAATATTTTCGCCAAGGCTGGTTCCGCCCACTTCCTCCGCCGGAGAGATCCCCGGTGCGGCGAGGCGATCCTCCAACGTGCTGTCGCCATCGTCGCCGCCAAAGGCGCTTTGCATCGAGATGTTTTTCTTGTTCCGGCGTGCCCGGTCGATAACTAGGTTGTGGGCAATCCGGAAGAGCCAGTTCAGGAAATTCTTGTGCCGGAACTTGTGGATGTTCTTCAGTGCCCGAAACCAGGTTTCCTGGAAGATTTCGTCCGTGTCTTCGCGTCCCTCGGTCATTTTCAGGATGAAGGAATAGAGTGGACGCTTATATTTCTCCACCATCGGCTCCAATGCATTGGCATCGCCGTCCAGATAGGCCTTTATACACTCGATATCCGTTTGATCCATGATGTCGTAACGAGTAATGCGTAACTCGTAATCCAGCTTGCTGTACGGTTCAATAAACGGTCGCCGGTAAAATCTATTGCGTGAATTCGGAATGGATTTTCCCGGAAATGGGGTCGTTTTCCAGCTTTACGCCGAGGCCGCGCTGGTCTTCAAGCTCCAGGATAAACCAGTCCGACTGGCCGTCGGGATAATAGTGGATGAGATAAAAGCCTTCATGTTCCTCTTCGTCCTCGATCCAATCCTTTTTAAAATCGGCCACCTCGATGCCTTCGGGCAGGAAGCGGTGGATCTCCTTCTCGATGCCGATATTGCCGTCGGATGCTTCGCCCTCCACATAGCCAAGCCGCTTGAGTACGTCCTGGTCGAGTTCGCCGTCGGCCTCGTTCGTGGAGGTTTGCGACGAGCCGCCGAGATAGATTTCCAGCGTCTCGTGGTTAAGCACAATGCTCATTTCCGTTTCCCGCATGATCGCCATGCTGCGCGCATAGCGCGCCATGCGGCTGACCGTCCTCGTTGCGCTGCGCAGCTTGCTGCCCTTGTAGGTGTGGGCGAAGTGGGGCAGCGAAACCCCCAGCAGGATCAGGGAGATCACCACCACGAGGATCACTTCAATCAGTGTGAAACCGCCTCTTTGAACTTTGAACTTCGAACTCCCACCGTTGAACTTTGAATTGCCAGGTTTCTTCATTCAGAATTCCGTGTTCGAGGTTCAACGTTCGAAGTTCAAGCAGTGCGCCTATTCCCAGTTGTTGACCACAACGCCCTTGGGCGAGGTGCAGGAAAGGTCGAAAGTATGGTTGTTGTGAGAGCCGGGGGCGGCATAGACGAAGGGTTTGTCCCATGGGTCGGTGGGGATGGCCTTCTTTTCCATGTAGGGGCCGCCCTTGGATTCGTCGAGCAGTTGGTCCAGGCTCGATGGATAGTCCCCGTTCATCATTTCAAATTCCTGGATTGCCATGCCCAGGGCGACAATATTTGATTTAGCCTGCGAGATCTTGGCTTTTTCGGTTTTTCCCCCCATGCGCGGAATCGCAATCCCCGCAAGAATACCAATGATGACCACCACGAGAATGATTTCGATCAAGGTGAAACCCGATCGCTTGCTCAGGTGTTTTTCATGTCTGTTGTTTTTCATGCGGAGTCTCCTTTTAGGGTTTAAACATGTAGCGAGTCCGTGAGCGTTAATACCGGAAGCAGCAAGGCAACGGCAATGCCGCCAATGATGATGGCCACAAAAACGATGAGCAAGGGTTCGAGCACAGTGGTGCAGGTTTGGACCAGCCGGTCGAGCTCGCTGTCGTAGCGGCGGGTAATGTGTTGCAGCGAACCGGCCAGGTCGCCGGTTTCTTCGCCGACCGCCAGCATATCGATCAGCAACCTGGGGAAAATCTTGCCTTGCGCCAGCGGGCCGGAGAGGCTGGAGCCATCGGTCACGCGCTCGCGCGCCTTGCCGATCTCTTCCGATATAACCACGTTGTTAAGGGTCTTTTGGACAATTCCAAGGGCCGGGAGGACCGATACTCCGTTGTGCAGCAGGGTGCCGAGGGTCCGCGCAAAGTGGGCATAGGCGTTGGCCGTTACAATCGCTCCCATGATTGGAATCCGCAGCACGGTTTGGTGCCAAATCCTCTTGCCTTTGTCTTGTTTGATCCATTTTTTGAACAGGATTATGCCTGCAGCAATCAGTCCAATCAAAACCAAGCCATATCGGGTAATGAAGTTGCTGGTAGCCATGAGCGCGAGCGTGGGGGCGGGCAGGGTGGCACCCATGTCGTTGAAGGTGTTGGCAAACTTTGGGACAATGGAGACCATCAGGCCAATGACCGCCAAGCCACCAACCACCATGACGATCATTGGATAGCTCAACGCGGCGATCACCTTTCCGCGTGCCTCCTGCACCCGTTCGTAGTGTACGCAAATGTGTTCAAGCGAAGTGGGCAGGTTGCCGCTGGCCTCGCCGGCGCGTACCAGATTGACGTAGAGCGGGGAAAAGGTTTCGGGGTAGAGCTCCAAAGCGTCGGAGAGCGAGGTGCCCTGGATGATTTCGTCACGCAGCGTTTCGACAATCCGGCCAACGGCACTTGTGTCCTTTCGTGCGGAGAGGGTGTGCAACGCGCGGCCGATCGTCATGCCCGATGCCACGAGGTCTGAGAGTTCGCGTGAAAAGAGCAACAGCTCCTGCATCTTCATTTTGGACTTGCGCTGGAAACCGAGTTCAAAATTGAACCGCTTCTTTTCGCCGTCGTCCTGTTTGACGGTCTTGGTTGTTTCGGTGATGGAAACGGGGATTTGCCCCATCGATTCGATTTGGCGCACCGCGCCCGCCCGATCGGGCGCTTCCACCACGTCTTCGACCCGTTCGCCCTTCTTTGTCCGTCCGATGTATTTAAAATGCGCCATAATCTAATGTTAAACGAATCCACCGCCTGAATATTTCAACATTCGGAAAGAATAGTGGAAGAAGAGGGGATTGGAAGTAAAAATCTGGAGTGCGGAGACCCCGTCTCCGCTTTTGATCCACACCGGACGTGCGAGGAAAGCGCCGACGGTGTCGGGCGCACTCCAGAGCGGTATCACCCTCTGGTTGCCACCGCACTCCAAGACTTTTTAGGCCCTCGGATGAAATTGCTGGTGGATGGACTTGAGGCGATTGGGATCGACGTGGGTGTAGATCTGGGTGGTGGCAATATCGGCATGGCCGAGCATTTCCTGGATGACCCGGAGCGGTGCGCCGTTGGCCAGCAGGTGGCTGGCAAAGGAGTGGCGCAGGGTGTGTGGCGTCACATTCTTCATAATGCCGGCTTTTTTCGTGTATTCCTTGATGATCTGCCACAGCCGCTGGCGGCATAGCCCGCTTTCGCGCTTGGAGACGAAGACGTTCTGCACATGCGGGTTTTCGCAGAGTAGCGGGCGGGTCTCTTCGAGATAGCGCCTCAGCAACCGGGTGGATTCCCCGCCAACGGGAATGACGCGCTCTTTCCGACCCTTGCCAATGACACGGATGTAGCCTTCATCGAGGTGCAGGTCGGCCAATTGGAGGTTGGCCAGTTCGGAAACGCGCAGTCCGGAGGCATAGAATAGTTCGAGGATGGCGCGGTCGCGCACGCCGAGCGGCTTGTGCATGTCCGGAGCCGCCAGCAGCAGGTCTACCTCTTTTTCCGAAAGCGTGTCCGGCAGGATTTTCCAGAGCTTGGGCGAATCCATCGTATCGGTCACGTTCCGGTCCAGCATGCCTTCCTGCTGGAGGTAGCGGAAAAACACCTTGATGGATACCAAGTGCCGCGAAATCGAATTGGTCGACATGCCCTTGGCCTTCATCGCCATCAGGTGGTCGAGGATCTGTTTGCGATTCACCTGATTGAGTGAGGAGACGCCCTTGGCCGTCAGCTCAGTCAGGAACTGGCCAATATCGTCCGCATACGCCTTGCGCGTATTGATGCTCAGTCCGCGCTCCAGCGAGATGTAGTCCAGAAAGTTCTGCAGGAAGGCATTCATTTAAACAGCAAGAATTAAACACCAAGGCACAAAGAGCACAAAGCTTTGGGTCCTTTGTGCCTTGAGCGAAGCGGGTGTTTCTAGACTTCCAACTCCCCGCCTGTAAGCAGGCGATACGCTTCCAGATACTTTTCGCGGGATTTCATGACGATCTCTTCCGGCAGCTCGGGCGCGGGCGGGGTCTTGTCCCAATCGAGTGTTTCGAGATAGTCGCGCACAAACTGCTTGTCGAACGAGAGGGGCGAGGAGCCCGGCTGGTAGGTGTCGGCCGGCCAGAAGCGCGAGCTGTCGGGCGTCAACACCTCGTCGATCAGGATCAGCTCGTCGCCGATCATGCCAAACTCGAACTTGGTGTCGGCAATGATGATGCCCTTGGTCAGTGCATAGTCGGCAGCAGTCTTGTAGAGATTGAGGCTGATGTCGATCAGCTTGTTGCCCAGCTCTTCGCCAACGATCTCGTTCATTTGGTCGATGGAAATATTTTCGTCGTGGCCTTCGTCTGCCTTGGTGGAGGGGGTGAAGATCGGCTCGTCGAGCTTGCCGGCCATTTCGTAGCCGGCGCGCAGCGGCATGCCACCGATCGTGCCGGACTGCTGGTATTCCTTCCACCCCGAGCCGATCAGGTAGCCGCGCGTAATGCACTCCACCGGCAGCAGCTCGGCCTTCTTCACCAGCATCGAACGGCCTTTCAGCAGATCGGCGTGCTCCTTTAACTCTGCGGGAAAATCGGCCACGTCGGTGGAGATCATGTGGTTCTGGACAACGTCGCTGGTGCGGTCGAACCAGAATTTAGAAATCATGTTCAGCACCCGGCCCTTGTCGGGGATGCCGTTCGGCATAACGCAGTCGAATGCGGAAATGCGGTCGGAGGCAATAAAGAGGTATTGGTCGCCTAGGTCGTAGACTTCGCGAACCTTGCCGCTTTTGAATTTTTCAATGCCGGGAAGTTCGATTTTCGTGGCTGCTGGGGTCATTTATTGCTCCTCTAGTTAATGGGTTTTAAATCGCGCGCAGTTTACGGAGTGATGGCAGGCAGTGCAACCCAAACGTAGCATGGGCTTTCACGTGACCACGTTGGCGCGTGGAACGTGACTCACGTGGCCAGCCCATGGTCACGGGCAGGATGCCCGTGCTACAGCACCATGTCCTCGAGCGAGAGGCGGGTCACGTTTTCGAGCGAATCGGTCACGGCATCGGCTTCATGCAGGTAGTCGCGGTCATGGCTGGTGGTCACGGCCAGCACCTTGAGCCCCGCGCCTTTGGCCGAGATGATGCCGGCCGGGGTGTCCTCGATGGCGATAGCGGTGGCAGGATCCTCTATGCCCAGCTTTTCAAGGGTCAGTTGGTAGGGTGCGGGGTCGGGCTTGCTCTTTTCCGTGTCCTCCGCCGTCACGATCACGCTGAACGAATTATCGATCCCGAGGTTTTTCAGAATCGGGAGAATGTCCTCAAGCCACGCCCCGCTGCACAGGGCGATCGGCAACTTGCGCGGAATGCTGTTGATCAGCTCAACCGCGCCGGGCAGGGGAGTGGCTCCGCCGTCATGGATAAGCTGCTGGAAGACTTTGGCTTTCTCGTTGATCATGTTCTTGAGGTCTTTGGCGCAGATGCCTTCCCCTTTGGCGATGAAGGCCTGCCGGAAAGCGTCGCGATCATCGAAGCCGATGTAGGTTTCGCAATATTCCTCCCACGAATATCCCTTTCCCAGCGGCTCCAGTACGCGCTGGAAGGCCTGGTAGTGCATCGGCTCGCTATCCACAATGATTCCGTCAAAATCAAATATTACTGCATTCAGCATTAGACAATTCCTAGTGTTCCGGTTTTGCGAGGTAATCACAGCATCCGGTTGGATGGCAAGGCGTGTTCACCTTTTTCGTGCAAACGGGTGGATTTGCATGGGTGTTTAAAAGCGCGATCAAGCTCACGCACTTCAAATGCGTTGCAATGGCTTGTGCTATATGGAGTGCGGCGGCTCGACGCCGCTTTAAAATGAAGACGCAATCTAACTAGCACTCATCATTTCATTTCTGCTAGTTTCCAAAACCTTGAAACGCAGAAAGGATTTTTCGAATGAACAAAGCTGATTTGATCGTGGCGCTGGATGTGCCGAATGCGGAGGCGATGGAGGCAAAGCTCCGGGAAATGCCGGACTTTATCGAGTGGTACAAGGTGGGGCTGGAGCTCTTCTGCGCGGAGGGGCCGGCGGTGCTCGAACCGCTGAAAAAACGTGGCAAGAAAATCTTCCTCGATCTCAAACTGCATGACATTCCCCGTACGGTTGGAAACGCCGTCAAGACCGCCGCCGGGCACGGCGTCAACCTAATGACCGTCCACGCCATCGGCGGCCGCGCGATGCTGGAGGAGGCCGCGAAGGCCGCGAAGGAATGCGACAACCCGCCGAAACTCGTCGCCGTCACCACATTGACCAGTTTGAGCCAGGACGACTTTACAGACCTCGGAATCGACCGCACGGTTTCGGAGCAGGCCGTTGAGCTGGGCCGCCTCGCCATTTCCTCGGGCATCGACGGGATGGTAACCAGCGCGCACGAAGCCAAGGCGCTGCGCGACGCATTCCCGGATGCGATCCTTGTAACACCGGGCATCCGCATGCCGGAAGGCGATGTGGGCGACCAGAAACGCGTTGCAACGCCGTCGTTCGCCGTGGAGCAGGGCGCAACCCATCTCGTGATCGGCCGCCCGATCGTGCAGGCCGAAGACCCGGTTGCTGCGGCAACGGCAATGCTGGAAGACATGAACGGATGAATTGTTGATTTTAGATTGATGATTGTAGATTTTCGGGTCGGCGACAGCTTTTTGTTGAGCGGGTATGGGCAGAGCCCATCGATAAATCATCAATCATCAATCTAAAATCATAAATAAGGAACGTACACGATGAGCAAACCAAAGGTTTTGATTATTACGGGATATGGGGTGAACTGCGAGGCGGAGTCCGCGCATGCGTGGAAGCTGGCGGGCGCGGAGCCGGAACTGGTTCATCTAAACGATTTGCTGGACAATCCCGACCAGCTTGAAAACTTCCAGGCGATGATGTTTATCGGCGGCTTTTCCTACGGAGACCACATGACCAGTGGCCACGTTTTCGCCCTGCGCGTAAAGCACCACATGCAGGCGCAGCTTCAAAAGTTCATCGACGACGGCAAGCTGATCATGGGCATCTGCAACGGCTTCCAGGTCATGACCAAGATGGGGCTACTGCCCGGTCTCGACGGCAACTATTTCGAGCCGACGGTTTCGCTCATGCAGAACGACTGCGGCACCTTCCAGAATTTTTGGTGCGACATTCGTTTTGAAGAAAACTCCCCGTGCGTATTCACCAAGGGGCTCGGCACGCTGCCGCTACCGATTCGTCATGGCGAAGGCAAGATCTTCACGCTCGATTCCGAACTGCTCGAAAAGATCGAAGCACAGGGCTGCGCCGCCGCGCGCTACGTCGATGCCGACAACAACCCGACGCAGGACTTTCCGGCCAACCCGAACGGATCGCTCAACGCCATTGCCGGGCTGTGCGACCCCACCGGCCGCATCTTCGGCATGATGCCGCACCCCGAAGCCTACCTCTTCCCCGAAAACCACCCCAACTGGGACAAGCAAAA
>JBDLHZ010000047.1:0-11277 GCA_039715135.1 Verrucomicrobiota bacterium | reverse complement strand
AAGGCTCCGGCGGCGACATAGTGATCGCCCGCGTGAAGCCCTCGCTTGATTTCAACGTTGTGTCCATCGGCCAGGCCAAGCTCGACAACCGAGGTCTGGAAACCGTGTTCGCCAGGAACAAACACCACCGTCTCGCCTTCCACCGTCTGGACGGCTTCGCGCGGAACGACTACGGCCGCTTCGACGGTTTCGATATTGATGCGGGCACGGACAAATGCGCCGGGCGTGAAATCATCCCTCGCCCCGTCGAGTACACAACGTGCGGTGAACGTGCGTGTTTCATGCGAGATGATCGGGCTGATATATTTCACCTTGCCATGTGCGGTGTGTCCGTCGTGCGCAACAAACTCTACCGGCATCCCCTTGCGGAGCAGGTGCTGGTATTTCGGGAAGATGCTAATGTCCGCCCAAACCGTGGAAAGATCGGCAACCTCGTACAGTACCTTGTCCTCGGCAGCGGTTTCGCCAACGGCCAGATCCTTCGAAATAATGACTCCGTCGAGCGGCGCGGCAACGGTGTAGACCGCCATGGTCTCGCGGTTTTCGAGCGAAGCCAGTACATCGCCCTTGCGGACGCTGTCGCCGATCTCGGCAAACACCTGCCGGACGATGCTGGCGTATCGCGGCGAGACGGCGGCCGCGCGGTCGCGGTTGAGCTTGATCTCGGCGGGAAAAACCGCCGTCTTGGCAATGGTTCCACCTTCGGCTTCGTGGATCTGGATACCCAGCTTCCCCGCCATTTCCGCAGAGAGTTCCAGTTCGCCGGCGGCTTCCGCTCCGTGATCATGGCCTTCGTGCTTTTCGTGGTTATGCCCTGCATGATCGTGATCACAATCTTCGTGCTCCGGGTGAGCAGACTGGAAAGTCTGCTCCACATGTGGGGCAGGCTTTCCAGCCTGCCCTTCGGCGGAATGGTCATTCCCTTTGTGATCATGCTCTCCATGTTCCTCCACCACAGCCTCATCCTCCAAACCTTGGAGACCGGGAAGGGTGAATTGCTTTGCGCCGGCCGGCGCGTTGCATGACGGGCAATCACATTTTGCGCTGCCGTTCGTCCCGTGCTGCCCCAAGGCTCTGAATGCCAGAAAAAGGCATCCCATTATCCATACAGTTTTCTTCATGGCTAAATTCCTTTCTTCATGAATTTTGAGATTTGGGCGCGCGCCAGATGGGCATCGCGCAACGATTCAATATGGCGGATGCGGATATCGGCCAAATGATGCTGGGCATTAATCAGCTCGAACCAGGAAAAGCGCCCTGCATCGTAGCCGGCCCTGCTCAATCCATAGGCCTGCTCGGCTTTGGGCATCAGCTTGTCGCGCGTCATTTCGGCCTCCATCTTTGCGCCGCCATAAATGGCGGTCAGCATGGAGAGTTCCTGCTGCATTTTTCTGCGGAGCTCCTCGCGTCCGGCCTGCAGGGCCTCGACCTGCGTCAGCACGGAGGACTGCCCGGCCTTGCCCGCCCGCACAAAATTGAGCGGCATGGAAGCGGTCAGCACAAACGTGTTCACATCTTCGGCGGCTTCATACTTGTAGCCGGCTCCCAATGTGACATCGGCGGCATCCCGTGCCTTGGCCCTCGAGGCTTGCGCCTGCATTACCTCAATCCGGGCATTCAGCTGCTTCAGCGCAGGGTGGTCCCCGATCTCCATGTCTTGCATGGTCTGGAGATCGTAATATTCCCCTTCCAGTTCCGGCAGGGTTTCTTCGGCAATACCGATGAGCGATGCCAGCTCTACACGCGCCGCCTTCAGATCCCCGAAACAACAGGTCTGCGAGAGCAGGATTTCCTCGAAGGCCAGTTCGGCCTGCAACACTTCCAGTTCGGAGCCACCGCCTGTATCGTGCCTTCGCTTCGCGACTTCAACAAAAGCCCGGCCCAGCTGTTCCTGCTCTGCACGGACATTTCCGATTTCCTGCTGCGCAAAAACCTCGATGAAGGCCAGCCGCACTTCCGCCAGCAGCGCCATCTCCTTTTCAGCTTCGGCCTGGAATGCAACGCCGATCGACCTTTCCGCCACGGCGCGGTCATGCTTCCGTTTGCCGCCGCGCTCGAAGGTCTGCTTCAAGACAATCTCGTATTCCGTGCCGTCGAATCCGTCAAGATCGCCACCCACGCCCTCGGCCTTGAAATTAAGGTTGGGATTTTTCCAGCGTCCGGCGGCGGCCACGGCCTGTTCGGTGGCCTGGGTATCCAGACGGGCGGCACGCAGTTCGGGCGAGTTGTTCCGGGCAAGCTCCAGCGCTTGCTCCGAGGTTAGGGTTCCGCGATCTTGGATCGCGGCTACATGCAGGGCGGGATCCGAGACCCCGCCAGCGGCTACAGCGAAGCCGCATAGCAGTAAAATATATTTGGTCATTAAATTCTCCTGATTTGATTTTCCAAAAATTGGAAACACGATGGAACATCGTGTGTAGGTAAATGCGACGGAACGTCGGATTTACAATCAAATCAGAAGCTGGACGGTCTGTAGGGAGGCGAGGATGCCGGAGACCGGGGGAAGGGTTTGCCTTAAAGCGGGTTTGGGTTCCGGCACGGTAAAGAGCACGTCCGGAGAAAAAGGCTGTTCGACCGTATTTGAATCGGGAGTACGGTCGAGTTGGATTTCAACGTTATCCGAACAGGGTTGGTGTTCGCATGAATGGCATTCGCATGGAGAGGTATCCAATGCACACAGCTCCATCGCGGCATCATGTTCGTGGTCGTGGTGCATCGCTGCATGGCTGCACGGCAGCAGCATCGCCAACAGCGCAATCACCAAAATGGGCTTCAACAGTTTCATTAACCAAACGTCTAAATACGCGACCTTTTTTCAAAAGAGTCACGTCCTACACCTTTTCTGATTCTTCACAAAGTTATTGATACCAAATAACCGAATATATTTCAAGACCCGCGTCGGCTTGCATTGTTCATAAAAAACCGCCCCGAAGCCTCGGGGCGGCATTGAATACGGCCTACCCTTCGAGGACGGAGAAGTCATCCTTGCCAACACCGCACTCGGGGCATTCCCAATCGTCGGGAATATCTTCGAATTTGGTGCCGGCGGCGATGCCACCGTCGGGATCGCCAACTTCCGGGTCGTAGATCCAGCCACATACGTCGCAGATATATTTTTTCATTTCATACTCCTTTGTTGAATGCAGGGGATCATTCCCCGCTTTGGCCTTTGCCGCAAGGCCTTTTTTTGCCGATCCTAGGCCTCGGCGGAGGCAGGAATCAGGTTGTGTTCGAGCAGGAAGGCGTCGATTTCGCTAATGCGTCCCATGCCTAGCATCCGCCCCGCAATATCGCGCGCCTCTTCAAGCGTGATCGAGTTGATCAGGCGCTGCACGGCGGGCGCGTTGACGATGTCGATGCTGAACTTCTTCAGCCCAATGCCCACGAGGAACGGGAGCATCCGCGGGTCGGTGGAAAGGTCGCCGCAAATGGAGATATCCTTGCCATGCGCGATTGCTGCCGAAACAATCCGGTTAACCGCACGCAAAACCGCGGGGTGATGCGCAAGGTAGAGGTTGGAAACCTGCTCGTTGGTCCGGTCGACCGCCAGCATGTACTGGATCAGGTCGTTGGAGCCGATCGAAAGGAAATCGGCTTCCTGCGCCAGATCGTCCGCCACCTCGACTGCGGCGGGAAGCTCCATCATCACGCCCAGTTGGGTTTCGCGGTTGAAGGGAATCCCCTCCGCCTCCAGCCCGTCCATGCACTCGTGGACAATGGCCCGGGCCTCGTCGAAATCATCCACCGAAGAGATGAGCGGGAACATGATCCGTGTATTGCCCCCGGCACCGGCACGCAGGAAGGCGCGCAACTGCTGGCAGAAAATATCCTTGTTCTGCAGCGAAAACCGGATGGCGCGCATTCCGAGGAACGGGTTGGCCTCGTTCACGTTGGAGTAGTACGAAAGCATCTTGTCGCCGCCAATGTCCAGGGTCCGGAAAGTGACGGGTTTCCGCTTCATGTTGTCGACGAGTTTTTTGTAGATCACGAACTGCTCTTCCTCGGTCGGGAAGTCGTTGCGCACGATGAACGGGAACTCGGAACGATAAAGCCCGACGCCCTCGGCCTTGAATTTCCGGGCAGGCTTCAAATCGCTGAGCAGATTGATATTGGCATGGATTTGCACGCGCGCACCGCATTTCGTCAGCGTCTTCGACTTGACGTTGGATGCATTGTGCAAGGCCTTCCACGCATCGTCCAGTTCGCGGTATTTCGCGTAGACCTCGTCGTTCGGACGCAAATAGACGATCCCTTGCCCGGCATCCATGAAAAGCTCTTCGCCGTTCGCAATGCCATCGGCCAGATCGCGGCCAATCGCCACCATCGGGATGCCCAGCGAGCGGCAGATAATCGCGTTGTGCGACGTCACCCCGCTACTGACAATGAAGCCCTCCACGTTTTCGGCGGAGAGTTTCAGGATATCGGACGGCAGCAACTCGTGGGCAATGATGATCTGTCCGCGGTAGTCGCACTCGCCCGCCTTTTGGTCGAGCAGGTTTCGGACAAGGCGGTTGCCCAAGTCCTTCACATCGAGCACCTTTTCGCGGATCAGCGGCATCTTGCTGCTGGAAAACACCTCGACAAAATCGTTCACCACCAACGAGATCGCCTTGACCGCCGGGGTTCCGGACCGGATAAGGCCGGCAATGCGCCCCGTAAACTGCTCGTCCTCGAGAATCAACAGATGGGCACTGAAAATAAGTATAGCGACATCGGCCAGTTCCTCACCGGTCTGGCGTTGCAGCTTGTTGATTTGCTTCACCGTTTTTTCGACGGCTTTTTCAAAGTCCCCGGGTGTATGCGGATCGGCCGCCGGATCGGGCAGGATGCAACTGTCATGCTGCTCCGAACCCAGTGTCCATGCACGACCGCGCGCCGTCCCGGGACTGGCCGAACGCCCGCGGAGAATGCTTTCCTTCGCGACCCTCTTTGCCGGAGCCTCTTCCGGGCTTTCGGCCTTCCCGCGCACCTCGCCCAGCAGCTGCACGTTTTCGATCATCGTCGCCAACTGCGCGGCAATGGCGCGCAACACCTTGATGTCGTTGGCCGTAAAGTAGTCATCCTCCTTGGCCTGCACCACCAGCGCACCAATGCGCCGCAATCCACGCAGGATCGGCACGGCCAGGAAGGCATTGTATTTCTCCTCCTCGATTCCCGGAAAATGCTTGTACGATGAACTTTGCGAAGCCTGTCCGGCGCAGACCGGCCGCAGTTCGCGAACCGCGCGGCCGGTGATCCCCTCGCCCAGCTTCAACCTGACCTCGCCAACCGCCTCTTTGGACAGCCCCTGCGTGGCGCGAAGCGTCAGCTCCTTTTCGTCCTCGCTGTAGATGTAGATCGAACAGACATCGGCCCGCATGTGCTTGGCCACGGAAGCAACCGCGCTTTGCAGAAGCTCCTTCCTGTTCTTTCCCACTTCGGCCAGCGATATCAACTCGGCGATATCGCACACCAGATCTACGTTTCGCTTTTTCATGCCATTAAACCCGACTTGGAGGAAAGCAGCATAGCGTTTAACGCATCGGGTGTCAAAAACCAGAGATAGTCCAATTTCCTCATCGACCTTGCAAACGGGCTGTCCTACTATTTTCGTCAATTAGGAAGCTGTAATTTCATGAACACACCGCCCGCAGAAAAGTTGCTCGAAATCTACCGTCCCATGGTCGCTTCGCGCTACACCGACCACCTGCAATCCGCCGCCGCACAGCGCGGTGAGGTCTTTTTCTACGTCCCCTCCTCCGGGCACGAAGCCTCCGCCGCGTTGGCACCGCACCTCATCGATGCCGACTGGCTGCACCTGCACTATCGCGACCGCGCCCTCGCCTATGCCCGCGGTGTCTCCTGCGAAACCGTCTTCCATGGCCTCTTCGGCAAAGCCGAGTCCTGCTCCGCAGGGCGCCGCATGCCCGCCTTCCCGAGCGATCCTTCGTTGAATATCATGAGCTCCCCGACGGTCGTTGGCGGCAACGTGCTGCAGGCCGTTGGTGCCGCCTCGGCCATCAAGGATGATGAAGGCAACCCCTTCGTGCTTGTTTCCACCGGCGATGGCGCCACCCAGCAGGGCGACTTCTACGAAGCCGTCGCCGAGGCCGTCCGCTCCAACCTGCCCGTGCTCTTTCTCATCGAGGACAACCGCTTTGCCCTTTCCACCCCCACCAAGGGCAACACCTTCTATTCCCTGCCCGACAGCGAGCCCGAAACCTTCTACGGCCTGCCCATTCATCGTGTCGATGGATCCGACGCGGTTCCAACCTACGGAAAATTCGAAGACGTGGTTTCCAGCCTCCGGGAAACGCGCGGTCCGCAAATCATCCTCTTCAATGTCGAGCGGCTCGAAAGCCACACCAACGCCGACGACCAATCCGTCTACCGCTCCGAGGCCGAACTCCAGCACGCGATGGAAAACGCCGACCCCTGCGCCAAGCTACGCGACCATCTGCTGGCCAACGGAATCGATGAAGCGCAGATCAAGGCCGTCGAAGACAAGGTCAAGGAAGAGATCGACGCCGCCTTCCACGTTGCGCGCAAGGGCACCACGCCCAAGGCCGAGCTCACCGCCAAGAAGCCGTTGCCCGAACCGCGCGAGGAATATCTTGGGACCAAGGACAACCGCGAACTCAGCATGCTCGAAGCCATGCGCGAGACCTTCAAGGCACGGCTTTCCAAGGATCGCAAAACCATGCTGCTCGGGCAGGATATCGAAGACCCCAAGGGCGATGTCTTCGGCCTGACGCGCGGGCTGAGCCAAGCCTTCCCGGAACAGGTCAACAATGCCCCGCTGGCGGAAAACACCATTCTCGGAGTATCCACCGGCCAGGCGCTCGCGGGCGGCCATCCCGTCGCCTTCATGCAGTTTGCCGACTTCCTGCCGGTAGCCTATAGCCATATTCTTTCCGAGATCGGTGCAATGCATTGGCGCACCAACGGCCAGTGGGATTCGCCCGTGCTCATCATGTCGATCGCGGGAGCCTACCGCCCCGGCCTCGGCCCCTACCACGCCCAGACGATGGAAGCCCTCTGCGCGCATGTGCCTGGCATCGATGTCTTCATGCCGTCGACCGCCGCCGACGCCGCCGGCCTGCTCAATGCCATTTTCGAATCCGGCCGCCCGTCGGTCTTCCTTTTCCCGAAGAGCCTGATCAACGACCGCTCCAACACCACTTCAGCCGACGTTGAAAAGCAGTATGTCCCGATCGGCAAGGCACGCGTCGCACGGGTCGGGCAAGACATCACCCTCGTAAGCTGGGGCGGTGCCATGCCGATCTGCGAACGCACCGCCGAAGCCCTTTTCGAAATCGGCATCAATGCCGAGGTCATCGACCTGCGCACTATTTTCCCGTGGGACGAGGAAGCCGTTTTGGCCTCCGCCAAAAAGACCGGCAAGCTCATCGTCGTCCACGAAGACAACCAGACTGCCGGAATGGGCGGCGAGATCGTTGCCGCCATCGCCGAGAAGGCCGGCGGCGAAGTGCAAGTGGCGCGCGTCACGCGGCCAGACACCTACATCCCGTACGATTTTTCCTGCCAAATCGCGGTACTGCCCTCCTACAAGCGCACCCTCGAAAAATGCTGCGAGATGCTCGAAGTCGATATCCACTGGGAAAAGCCCGTCGAAGAGGAGGCCGGCACCGTTGTCGTCAAGGCCATCGGCTCCAGCCCATCCGACGAAACCATCACCGTTACCAGTCTGCTCGTTGCCGAGGGTGCGGCGATTGCCGAGGGCGACCTGATTGCATCGGTCGAGGCCGACAAGGCCGCAATGGACATCTCCGCGCCCGTTGGCGGAACCATTGCCGAAGTCATGGTTGAAGAGGGCGACGTGCTGACCGTCGGCACCCCGATGCTCAAGATTGCGTCCGACGAAGCGGCGCAGCTCAAACCGCTCACCAAGGAAGACCCCGGCACCCCGATCATGGAGCGCCGCCGCAGCGCCGAGGCAGCCCCCGCCCTCGCCCCCTCGCCCCCTCGTCCCCTCGCCCCCTCGTCCATATACATCTCCAATATCTCCACCGTCTTCGGCTCGCGCCACCTCACCAACGACGAGTTGCTGCAAGGCCACGGCGAATGGGATTCCGAGGCCATCCGCAAGCGTACCGGCATCGAAAACCGCTACTGGATACAAGGCGATGAAAGCGTACAGACCCTCGCGGTCAAGGCCACGCGTGATCTGCTCGAAAAGGAGCAACTCCAGATTTCGGACATTGGTGCCATCATCTGCTCCACCGGCACACCGCTTTTCATGACGCCGTCGCTGGCCTGTAGCGTCCTTCACGAACTCAGCCCCGAAAAGGGCGAGGTGCTTATGCAGGCACACGATGTCAACGCCGCCTGTTCCGGATACATGTATGCCCTGCAGTCCGCCTTCGACTTCCTCGGCAATGCGCCAGATAAAAAGGTGATCGTCATCACGGCTGAAACCCTTTCGCCGATGGTCAACCACGACGACCAGAAAACCATGGCGCTCTTCGGCGACGCCGCCACCGCCTCGCTCGTTAGCTGCGAACAGCGCCCCGGCGACATCGGCGTCAAGCTCAACCGCCCCTTCCTTTCCGCCACCGGCGTGGACAAGGAGGTGCTCTATGTTCCTGGAATGAGTAGCGGGGAAGTGATTTTGATGGAAGGCCTCACCGTCTTCAAACTCGCCGTGCGCAAGATGATCGACATGCTCGACAACGCCTGCCAGGAGCGCGGCATCACCGTCGAGGATCTCGACATGATCGTTCCGCACCAAGCCAACGAGCGCATCATCGAAGCCATCCGCAAAACGATCAAATGCCCACCGGAAAAAATGTTCAACCATATCCGGAAGTATGGCAATACCTCATCAAATACCATTCCGATCGCCCTCGTCGAACTGGTTCCAACCCTCGAAACCGACGCTCGTGTCGGCCTCACCGCCTTCGGCGGCGGCTTCACCTTCGGTGCCGCCGTCATCGAGAAGGTGTAGCTGTTCTTGTGGCGGGGCGTAACACAAGCACAACATCGAAAGCCAGGGAGATCCCATGATCCACAACATTGAAACGGGTGAAACGGTATACGACCAGGATGGCGGCAAGGGGATTCGCCTCTACGAAGCGGGCGGCAACGAATATGTGCATCTGACGATCCAGCCGGGTAGCGGGATATTCGAACACAGCCTGCCGCTGGCGGTATCGTTCTATGTCCTCAAGGGAAGCGGCATCTGCACGATGTCCGGCAAAGCCACTCCCGCCACCGAGGGCGATATGCTGGAATGCCCGCCCGACGAGCTACGTAGCTGGAAAAATGCTTCCGACAAACCGCTTGAGGTACGGGATCGCTTTCCCTCCCTTCGGTCGGGTGAAGCGATGCTACACTTCGCCGGTTCCAAGTGGAGGGCGACGCTCCGCCGGAGCCACGATGCGGGGCCGGGATTTTGAATAGTAGTTTTTACTATTCTTATTTAAGAAATATTATTTTAGTCGTGCTTATTTAAATCGTATCTTTCCGTTATGTCCGGGTGGCAAGGGGCCGCCCACCTAACCAAGGAGGTACGTATGAAGAAGAGAAGCCTGTTAAAAATCCTGCTGGCAACAACGCTGGTCTGCACATCCATGGCATTTGCGGAGGGAGGGGCTGCGGTCAAGGGCAACCCAAAGAGCAAGGTATACCACAAGCCCGTGTGCCAGCACTACAACGCCAAGGGTTCGACGAAGGAATTCAAGTCGGAGGCTGATGCCCAGAAGGCTGGCTACAAGGCCTGCAAGCAGTGCAGCAAGCCAAAGGCCGACAAGAAAACCACCAAAAAGAAATAAATTGCCGTTTCCCTTGTTTGACGACTCCGCCCCCGAAGTTTCGGGGCGGAGTTTTTTTATCAACGTAGCATGGGCATCCTGCCCATGACATTTGCCTCCCCTATTTGGATTCCACCTTGCGGAATTTGATCGCAACGGAGTTGATGCAGTAGCGCAGGCCGGTGGGTGGCGGACCGTCGGGGAAGACGTGGCCGAGATGGGCATCGCACTTTCCGCAAACCACCTCGGTGCGATCCATGCCGGCGGAGGTGTCGCGGCGCTCGATGATGACTTGGCCGTTGACCGGCTTGAAATAGCTGGGCCAGCCGCAGCCGGAATCAAACTTTGCATCGGAGAGAAACAGGTCTGTTCCGCAACAGATGCAGGAATAGATGCCCAGTTCCTTGTGATCCCAATACTTTCCCGTGTAGGGCCGCTCGGTTCCCTTCTTTCGGGTGACGCGGTATTGTTCGTCGGTCAACTGCGCCTTCCATTCCGCATCGGTTTTGACCACCTTGTTCGTATCCATTTTTTCCGCCTCCGCCGCCAGAGCCATCGATGCCGCCAATATCGCCAAGAGTTCCATTTTCATGCCATGCCTCCGCGTTCAAGACCCTGTTAGTCTAGAGCACGTTCAAATTGCAGGCAACCTTTCATTTGATTTCCCCTCTTGCTTTGGTCTACTTGGGCATTATTCCCGATAAAGAGGCTTGTGATGATAAACGGAAGATACATGGCCATCAAAGCATTGGTTCCGGTTGCGGCCGGGCTGTTATTCTTGACTGGCTGCTCAACTATAAAAAGCGAACCACTAGCGGTGAAGGGCATTGTGGAGCGGCTGGCACCGGACTATGCCGACGACATTGAATTCGAACAGATTGAATCCCCTTCCGGGAAGGATGTGTTCGAGCTGGAAGCGACGCCCGATGGAAAAATAGTTATCCGCGGGAACAATCCGATCGCCATGGCGGTTGGGCTGAACCATTATCTGAAGTATCATTGCAACAGTACGGTCTCGTGGTTTGCCGACCAGCCGGTCGAGCTTCCGGAAACGCTGCCGACGGTACCGCAGAAGGTGCGCAAGGAGGCACGGGTTGAAACACGCTTTTTCCTGAACTACTGCACCTTCGGCTACACCATGCCGTGGTGGCAGTGGCGCGACTGGGAGCGGCTGATCGACTGGATGGCGCTCAACGGCATCAACATGCCTTTGGCCATCACGGGTCAGGAGGCCATCTGGCAAAAGGTCTGGACCAAGGAATTCGGGCTGACCGACGAGGAGGTGCGCTCCTTCTTCACCGGCCCGGCGCACCTGCCGTGGCACCGCATGTCGAACATTGACCGCTGGCAGGGGCCGCTGCCGCAATCGTGGCTCGACCACCAGCTTGCCCTGCAGAAAAGAATCCTCGCCCGCGAACGCGAACTGGGCATGACCCCGGTGCTGCCGGCTTTCAACGGCCATGTTCCGGAAATACTGAAAGAAAAATATCCGGAAGCCAAAATCGAAAAACTGAAACCGTGGGCG
>JBDLHZ010000046.1:0-11535 GCA_039715135.1 Verrucomicrobiota bacterium | reverse complement strand
TCGCCGGGGTTGGTTTGGGCGGCGAGGAGGGATAGTTCGCCGCAAAGGACGGCGGCGGCGCAGAGGCAGGCAAGCCGGCGGGAGTTTTCGCCGGGTTCGCGATCTTCGGCGAGTCCCATGCGCTGCATGTTTTCCAAAACGAAGTCCAGATCCTTGCCGTTGCCGACGGTACCGACAATCAGGTTGGGCAGTGTGACGGAAAAACAGAGATCCCCTTCCCGATCTTCGGCCATGGTGAGACCTTGCGAGCCTTCGACAATGTTGGCGGCGTCCTGGCCGGTGGCGAGGTAGAAGCCGAGAAGCATGTTGGCGAAGTGGGCGTTGGCACTGCGCGACCCGCCGGCGAGCATGGTGCCGATCAGGTTCTTGCGGATGTTGAGCTGCACAATCTTTTCGGGCGTGGCTTTAAGGTAGCGACGACAGGTTTTTCCGGGAATCGTGATTTCGGCCACGACATATTTTCCGCGGCCAAGTATACCGTTGACGGCGGTGGCCTTCTTGTCGGAGCAATAGTTGCCGGAGATGGAGCCGTATTTTAGCTCCGGGTGGTATTCAAGAATGTGGTTCATCAAGGCTTCGGCGGCCTGGGTACACATGTTGTGGCCGGCGGCATCGCCCGTGGTAAATTCGAAACGCAAGAACAGCAGGTTGCCGGCAATTTGCGAGTGCATGTCGATCAGCCTGACGAAACGACTGGTGCCCTCGACGATTTTTTCAAGGATCGGAAACCCGGCCTTGATGTTGCCCAATGCATGGAGCGCGGCGGTGGCATCGGGTGTCTCGAACAAGACGGAGCGGGTCATGCGGTCGTCGACCACCGTGCATCTGATTCCGCCATCGCACTGCATCGAAACACGCGCCCCGCGGTTGACCGATGGCCAAAGTGGCGTTTCGTAGGTGGCCAGTGGAACTTCGTAGTCGCCTTCAAGCACCGGCCCAGAAAGTTTCATCGGCCCGACAAACTGCATGGGGATCTGCGCATATTCACTCATTCGCTACTCCTTGGAGATAAGGGGAAACAGTATGCGGCGCGGTGCGGCATTGTCAAATATCCTCTCCGCTTCACTGCGAGGACACTACGAAGGGGGATTTCCTCTCCGCGTTGCTTCGAGGACACTACGAAGGCTTTTCTTCTCCTTTGTAGTTCCATCGAAGCGCAACGGAGATGGATTCAGTCGTCCCACCCTTTTCCATATCCCGTTATCGGGAAATCGCGCCACCATTCCACAAGCTTCTCGCGCCCATACTTTTCCTTGAACCGGGAAAAGCTGTTCCATGGCCATTTCTGGCTTTTGACAGCGAACCCGTGTTTCACAGGATTCGCGTGAATGTAGTTCAAGGTTCGGTAATAGTGAACCTCTCCTCGAATGAGACGATCAGAATATCGATGCCAAACTTTGCGCCCTCTCTTGCCGTCTTCACCGTTCCACCGGGTAGAGGTTTTGTTGTGCAACCGGTGTAGCCATTTTCCAAGCTCAGGAAGCGATGCCTTTACCAACAGGTGGTAATGATTCGGAAGAACAACCCATGCCCTGACCTCTGCCACACCGCTCTCTTCCAGCCCGAAAACCAGCTCGGACTCGAACGAGGTCAACCGATCCGGGGTGCAGAGGATATGGGCGTGTTCGTAGCATGCGGCCAAAATGTGATAAAGGCTGGATTCTGTGCCAAAGTGGGGCGGCGAATGCCATGGCAGGCGGCATTGCTTGCGCAAATGCAGGACTTCCTCGCGTTGCGCCGGTGTCATCTTCCGCCACTCGTACATGTGAAAAACAAACCATACTTAAATCGTTTAAGAAAGAACATTCTCTCTCCGCGTTGCTTCGAGTGAACTACGAAGACGTCAAATCCACCAATACACCATCGTTTCCGGAAGTTATCCTTCGTAGTTCCATCGTAGCGAAGTGGAGATGGCTCATGGAATTGTTAGTGTTCGGTAAATGCGGAATATTGGGCGTATGCAACAGGTTGGGATTTTGGTGGTTGCGGGCAAACGCCTATCCTGTGAAAAAAATAATAAACAAGGGGCTTGACTAAATCACACAATACACTACCTTATTCCTCATATTTAAAACATTGAGAGCGGCGTGAGGGAACTGGCCCAATGATCGCCCGGCAACCTGAGACCGATATCAAGGTGCCAAGGCCAGGCTTTGCAGCGCAAAGCAACGATGTGTTCCTGAAAGGGAAAATGTTCGGTGTCTTTCCTCGAAGTATCCCCCACCCGTATGGATAATAGACGGATAAATGGACGACTGGAAAAACCAGCCCATTCATCCATTTAAAAAAGAGAGGAAAGAGAAATGAGCAAACTGGAAACCAAATGCCTGCACGCCGGTTATGAATCGGCGGAACCGACCACCCATGCGCATGCCGTACCGCTGTACCGCACTGCATCCTACCGCTTCGATAGCGCCGAACATGCATCAAACCTGTTCGCACTGAAAGAGCTGGGCAACATCTACACGCGCCTGATGAACCCAACCACCGACGTGCTGGAGCAACGCCTCGCGGCCATGGAGGGTGGCGCGGCCGGACTGGCCCTTGCATCGGGAACCAGCGCGATCTTCTACAGCATCATCAACCTGGCGAAATCCGGCGATGAAATCGTGGCGGCCAACAACCTCTATGGCGGAACCTACACGCAGTTCAACGACATCCTGCCGTCGCTGGGCATCACGGTAAAGTTTGTTGATCCGACCAACCCGCAGAACTATGCCGACGCCATCACCGAAAAAACCAAGGCGCTCTATTGCGAAACTATTGGTAATCCACTGCTGGACGTTGTCGACATCCAAGCCATCGCCGACATCGCGCACGCCAACGGCCTGCCGCTGATTGTCGACAGCACCTTCACCACGCCGGCGCTCTGCCGTCCGCTGGAACATGGTGCGGATATTGTCGTGCACTCGTTGACCAAATGGCTCGGCGGGCACGGAACCGGCATTGGCGGAGTCGTGGTCGACTCCGGAAAGTTCGACTGGACCACTGGCAAGCATCCGCAGTTGTCCGACCCCGATCCGAGCTATTTCGGCATCAGCTATGCCAACGACCTCGGCGATTTGGCACCGCTCGCCTACATCCTTCGGATGAGGCTGGTTCCGCTCCGCAACCTTGGAGCCTGCATCTCCCCGGACAACGCATGGATGGCTTTGCAGGGCATCGAAACCCTTTCGCTGCGCATGGAGCGCCATTCCGAAAACGGGCTGGCCGTGGCCAAGCATCTGCAAAGCCACGACAAGGTCGAATGGGTGCGCCATCCGGCGCTCGAGGGCGATCCCTCCTACGAGCTGGCACAGAAATACCTGCCCAACGGCGCGGGTGGAATGGTCATATTCGGCATCAAGGGCGCCCAAGAAGCCGGCAAGAAGTTCATCGAGAACCTCGGTCTCTTCTCGCACCTCGCCAACGTGGGCGATGCCCGCAGTCTGGCGATCCACCCGGCCTCCACCACGCACTCGCAACTGAGCGAGGAGCAGCAGGCGGCAGGTCGCATCACGCCGGATTTGGTTCGCCTTTCGGTTGGGCTTGAACATATCGACGATATCCTGTCTGATATCGATCAAGCTTTGGCGAATCTGTAGCCAGCCTGACTCACACAAAGTCACGAAGCCACAGAGGTGAAATCTTTGTGGCTTTGTGGGTGAACCGCTCCCGTTGGGTGCTATTTGCTTCGCAAATTATTATTTCGCGATGCTCATAGGGGCGACGAAAGGAGCGGGTGTGGAAAATGGGATGGGGAAAAGATGGAAGTTAACAGCAAGTTTTTCACATACGACAATCTCCGACTGCACGATGGTCAGGATTTTGGCCCCGTCACCCTCGCCTATGAAACCTACGGCGAACTGAACGGGAAAAAGGACAACGCCATACTCGTTTTCCACGCCCTGTCGGGTTCCCAGCACATCGCGGGCTTCAACCCCGAAGTTCCGGGCGTTGGCAGCAATTGGAACGAGGAGTGCCAAACCGGCTGGTGGGACGATTTTGTCGGTCCCGGAAAATGTGTGGATACCGACCGGTTTTTCGTCGTGTGCGCAAACTATCTTGGTGGCTGCTACGGTAGCACCGGCCCCTCCTCCATCAACCCAGGCACCGGGAAGGAATATGGCGGTGATTTCCCGCATATCAGCTTTGGCGACATCGTTGATTCGCAACTGCCGCTTTTTGCCGAACTGGGGATTGAAAGATTCCATGCGGCCATAGGCTCCTCGCTCGGCGGCCTGCTGGCAATGAATTTTGCCGCGCGCTATCCGCAAATAGTCAACCGCGTCATCCCCGTGGCCTGCGGGCTGGAGTCCACCATTCTCACGCGCGCACACAACCTAGAGCAGATCCTCGCCATCGAGAACGACCCCAACTTCTGCAACGGCCACTACTACGATGGTCCCGCGCCATTGCGCGGCCTTGCGCTTGCCCGCATGATCTCGCACAAGACCTTCGTGTCGCTCCACGTCATGGAGGCGCGCATGGTAGACAAGTGCGAGCAGGAGCAGGATGAATTCTCGTGGTACAAGATCAAGACGCCGCTCGAATCCTATATCCTGCACCAAGGCCGCAAGCTGGTGCGACGGTTCGATGCCAACACCTATCTCTATCTGATCTCCGGCTGGAGCAACTACCATCTATTGCGCGACTGCGGGGCAAAGGACTATGCCGAAGTCTTCAGCGGCTGCAAGCATCAGGAATACCTCGTGTTCAGCATCGACTCCGACGTCTGCTTCTATCCCGGCGAACAGAAACACCTCTTCAAGCAACTCACGGACAACGGTGTAAAGGCGGAATACATCTCCGTCAGTTCAGACAAAGGGCATGATTCCTTCCTGCTCGAACCTGAACTATACTCCGATGCCATCCGGGCAATGCTGGAAAAGGCATAAGGGAACAGCCTTCGGAATACCATTAGGCGGCGGCAGCTTCGCCGCGCAGGGGCATGTTGCGCTTGTAGAGGTTGATATAGCGCTGAATCCGAACGGCAAGATCCTTTTGCTTGTTGGCCCTGGCAACCTTGAGTCCCTTTTTCGCCCATTCAACGGCCTCGGAAAAATGCTGGAGTTCAGCATAGGCCGCACTGATGAGAAGAAGTGTGAGCGCATCGTTCTGCCCAGTGATATCGAGCAGCTTCTGGGCATATTCGAGGGATTCGTGTCCGTTGCGCTCATCGGGATTTTCGTCCGTCGCAAGAATGAAGACCATTTCCCGCAACGCCGCGACATCCTGCGGATTGACGTGCAGCTTTTTGCGGGCCTTTTCGCTCTTGGATGCGTTTTCCAGCTCTTCCAAGCCTTCTTCGAGGTCGTCGAGCGCAACAAGGTTAAGGTCGAGTTCGATCTTTTCCTCATCGAATTTCTTCTGGAGGAAGGGTTTGTCGATCGCGGCGCTGTAGGCCTCTTCAGACGTGATGATGCCGCGCTTGACCAAGCTTAGCAGGTCATCGGCAAAAGTGCACATGCCGACGTTGCGGCCGGTCTGCATCAAGGATGGAATCTGGTGGGTCTTGCCTTCGCGGATATTGGCCGCCACCGCAGGAGTGACCACAAGGATCTCGGCGGAGGCGATGCGCCCGCCATTGATACGTTTGCAAAGTGTCTGGGCAATCACACCCTTGAGCGAGTCCGCCAGCATGGTGCGGATCTGGTTCTGGCGATCGGCCGGGAACTTGTCGATGATACGGTCGACAGTGGTTGCCGCCGTATTGGTGTGCAGGGTGCCGAATACGAGGTGGCCGGTCTCGGCGGTTTCGATGGCGATTTCCATGGTTTCAAGGTCGCGCATCTCCCCCACCAGAACAATGTCGGGGTCTTCGCGCAAGGCGGCGCGCAGGGCATTGGCAAAACTTTTGGTATGGACATGCACCTCGCGCTGGTTGACGAGGCAACCCAGGGAGCGGTGCTTGAATTCAACCGGATCCTCAATCGTGATCAGATGCTGGCGACGGGTGCGGTTGATCAGATCGACCATGGCCGCGAGTGTGGTGGATTTGCCGCTACCGGTCGGCCCGGTCACAATCACCAGCCCCTTGCTAAGGAAGCAGAAGGAACGGATGCCTTCGGGAATGTTGAGCTCCTCGAAGGTTGGTATGCGGGACGGGATCTGGCGCATGACGCAACCGATACCCTCATGGTCCAGAAAGATGTTAACACGGAAACGCGCTGTTCCGGGTAGTTCGTAGGCAAAGTCGGTATCCCAATTCTCCTCCAACTCCTGGATGTTGCGCTCAGGGGTGAACTCATAGATAAGGTCGCGCAGCTCCTCGTCGGTAAATTTATCGATTCCGCGCTGGAAATGCATTTCGCCATCGATGCGAAAGCAGGGCTGGTGGTTGGTGGAAAGGTGGATGTCGCTGGCGCCTTGCTCCAGCATGTCCTCAAGATATTGATCGATTCGTTTCACAATAGAACCCCTGTTTGGTTACACATATGCGGATAGAAATAGCAACAATTGTGCCATAACGAGTCCGATCATGCCTGTTTGTTGATTTCCTGCTGGATAGTGCGGCTTAACTCGCGCCAGTCAAGGGGTTTTGGAATAAATGCCGTGTGGCCAAGGTCGCTAAGGTTCTCGCCCTCAACTTTTTCCATATAGCCGCTGTATAGGATGGATGGCAGGCCGGGCCGCAGGCGAAGACACTCGCCAATCAGCGCATGACCGTTCATTTCCGGCATGCTGTAGTCCGAAACCAGCGCATCGAACCCGTCCGGATCCTGCTGGAAAAGCTCCAGGGCGTGTTTTCCGTCGGTCGCGGTTGAGACCGAATAGCCAAACGATTCGAGGATTTCACGCCCCATCGACAGCACCGCCTCATCGTCGTCCACAAACAGGATGTGGCCAAATCCTTCCGGAACGGAAAGGTTGATCGCCTGTTTCTTTTCCTCGGCGGTTCCGATCAGCAAGGGAAGATACAGGTTGAAGGTGGTTCCTTTTCCAACCTCGCTTTCCACTGCAATATAGCCACGGTGCTTCCTCACAATACCGTGTACGATGGATAGCCCGAACCCGGTTCCCTCGCCTTTCTCTTTCGTTGTGTAGTACGGCTCGAAGATCCGCTCCAGTGTTTCCGGTGCCATGCCGCTCCCCGTATCGCTAACGGTGATGCACGCATAGAACCCGGGATCCAAATCGATTACTTGGCTTCCATATTTCTTGCCAAGCAACTCCACCTGTTTGAGGGAAACATCCAGCGACCCCTTCTTCTTCCCCAGCGCATGCACGGCATTGGTGCAGAGGTTCACCATGACCTGCTGGATCTGCGTGGCATCTCCATGAATCGGCCCGCACTGCTCGTCGAGTTCGACCTCGACCTTGATATGCGGCTTGATCGTGGTTTTCACCATGCCGAGCGAGTCCTCGATCACGGGTTGCAAGCCAACCGACTGGAAATCCTGTTCCTCCTGGCGGCTAAAGGTGAGAATCTGGCGCACAAGCTTGGTGGCGCGATCCCCCGCCTTGACGATTTCCTTGAGATAGCCATGGGCCTTGCCGTCCTCCTCGACAGTGTTCATGCAGAGCGCCACATAGCCGAGGATGGCCGTAAGGATGTTGTTGAAATCGTGCGAGACCCCGCCGGCCAGTTCGCCAATGGCATTCATTTTCTGGGTCTGGCGAAGCTGCTTTTCGATGGCCTTTTCCTGGGTAATGTCGCGGCTAATGGCCACATAGCCCACCATTTCCCCGGAATCATCGCGAATGGGATATATGGTGGCTTCCACATCGAACAAGTCGTCGTCTTTCTTGTAGCTGGTGATGTATCCTTTCCACTTGCTTCCGGTGGAAATGGTTGCCAGCAACGTTTGATAGAACTCGTCATCGTGCCTTTCGCTCCTGAATAGGTCAGGCGTCTTGCCGAGAACCTCGCCGGAGGCATAGCCCGTGATGGATTCAAAGGCCGAATTAACGTAGAGGATCACGCCGTCCACATCGGTAATCATGATTGATTCCGTGGACTGCTCAACGGCCACGGCCAAGCGCTTCATCTCCTGCTCCATCTCGATGCGCTTGGTTAGGTCGCGGCTGATGCCGATCATGCCGCTCGATCCGGCGGCGGATTCCAGATAGGGCGTTTTAAAGGTGCTGTGATAGACCTCCTGCCTGTCGGCGCCCGTCACCCAGCCCTCCGATTCCACCGCCCCGCTGCTTGCCAGCACACGCAAATCCTCCATATGCGCAGGCTTGGCCTTGCTCTCCGGCATGAAGGCGCTATCGGTGCGATTGATGATGTCGGCCTCGGTCTTGCCCACAAACGTTTCATAGGCCTTGTTGCAACCCAGGTAAAGTCCGCGGTTGTCCTTGAAATAGATCGGGTCGGGAATGGAGTCGATCAGGCAGTGGAGCAGTGCACGCTGCTCGACCAGGCGCCGTCCAACCTGGATGCGCGCCAACAGTTCACCGCTATCGAAGGGCTTCTTGATAAAGTCGTCGGCGCCCGACGCGAAACCTTCCAGTACATCCTCCTTCGCGGTCTTGGCGGTCAACAGGATGATATAGATCGGAAGCGCGTCATCCTTTTCGCGTATCTTCCGGCAGAGCTCCACCCCGCTCATGCCGGGCATCATCCAGTCGATCAGTGCAAGCCTCGGGACATCCTTCTGCTGGAGCACCTCCCATGCCGCCTCGCCGTCCTCGGCGGCAATCACGTCATAACCCGCCTTCGTGATTGTTTTCTTCAGCAGGGTTCGGGAAAATGCATTGTCTTCGGCAATCAGAATCTTCATTAAACGGTCTCCAATGGAGGGGTATTTAAAACGTGCACCATGCTTTGAGGCCAGCTCCACTGGTGCGGATAGTTGCAAATCGTCGCCTGCGGTTCAATGGTTTTCCCTTAAAGGTCTGCAAACAAAAACGCCCCGAAGTTTCGGGGCGTCGCGAACCGTTCCAATACACGGAAAAACCACCCCTACATATGGTCGGTGTCGTCGACCACTTCCTTCACCTCCGGAACGCGCTCCCTGAGCAGGGACTCGATTCCGTTCTTCATGGTCATGCGCGCACCCGGGCAGCCCTTGCAGCCGCCCTCAAGCTCGACAAATACCACGCCGCTCTCCACTTTCGCTACGGTTGCGCCACCGCCGTGCGACGCCAGCGCCGGCGCAATCTCTTCGGCCATCACCACGTTTACCGCTTCCAGAATTTCCTGATCCGTCATTTTCGTTCTCCGTTGTTGTTAAGGCTCCTTAAAATAGTACCGGTAGCCAATGCAAGCAAGACCGCACCGGCAATAAACGCCCCTATCCAGCCAAGCAGCGAAAGCACCGTCATGATCACGCCCGCAATCATCACGCCCATCAATATGTAGAGCATGGCCTTTCCGAACGGGATGCCCATCAGAAAGGCCGCCATCGCCCCCGTCCAGCCACCGGTAACGGGCAGCGGAATCGCCACGAAAAGCGTCAGGCCGAGCGCTTCGTACTTCTCGATCTTGGCGCTTTTTTTCCGGGTTCGCGCAAACAGCCAGTCGAAAAACCTTTTCCCGGCCCGAAAACGCATCAAGAAGCTGGAGACGGGGCCGAGCAATAGCAGAATGAATGGAATCGGAATCATGTTTCCGGCAACGGCGATCAGATAGACCCTCCACCACGACATCTCGAACGCCACGATCCCAACGGGAATCGCCCCGCGCAACTCGACGATCGGCAGGGTCGAAATCGCCGCGACCGAAGTCGTGCGGCTCATCCCCTTGTCCTCCATCCAACGCGCGATTTTCTCGCCGCGGTGCATTTCGTGGTCCGGCTCCTCGGCCCATGCTCCTACAGCGGAAAAAAGGGAAATGCAAAACAGCGCAAATACAAACTTCTTCATCAATGCTCCAATTTCATGCCAGATTAACTTGATCAGTATTTATTACTCACACCCGCTCCCTTCGATTGCTCAAGGCGCAAAGCCACAAAGGATCAGGTTTTTCTGGTTGCTTTTATTCTCTGTGGCTCCGTGACTTTGTGTGAAATAATTCCAGTCAGATTAGTTCCATATCATACGGTTGACATGCTCTCCGCGCGATACGACGAACGCACCAGTGGGCCGGAGGCGACGGCCTCGAAACCCATTTCATAGGCGGCGGCATCGAACTCCTCGAACTCCTTCGGGGTCACGAAGCGTTTCGTATGCACGTGGTCGCGCGTCGGTGCCATGTACTGGCCGATGGTCAGCAACCGCACGCCGTTGGCGTATAGATCTTCAAGGGTCTGGAAAACCTCTTCGTTGGTTTCACCCAGCCCCAGCATGATGCCGGACTTTACCTTGATCGAGCCGTCACCAAACCTAGAGGCATTGCAAAGCACCTCCATGGAGCGTTCGTAGGTAGCGGTCTTGCGGATGGGAGCCTGCAGCCGCTCCACGGTTTCAATGTTGTGGTTGAAAATATCCGGCCCGGCATCGAGTACATGATGTAGATGCTCCTTCGCAAAATCGGGCGTCAGCACCTCGACCGTCACGCCGGAGACACGCTCCTTTACCGCAAGAATGGTCTGCGCAAAGATATCCGCGCCGCCATCCGGCAGGTCGTCGCGCGTCACGCTGGTAACAACCACATGCGAAAGACCCATCTTCCCGACCGCATCGGCCACGCGCAAAGGTTCTTCGAGATCAACTCCGTCCGGCTGACCGGTGGCCACATTGCAAAAGCGGCAGTCGCGCGTGCAAATATTACCGAGGATCATGATCGTCGCCGTGCCATGGTTCCAGCACTCGTGGCGGTTCGGACACTTGGAATCCTCGCAAACCGTATGCAGCCCGTTCTTCCGCAGCACCCCCTGCACCTCGGCATAGGCCTGGTCGGTCTGGATCGGACGACGTAGCCACGGCGGAAGGCGGGTTGGTCTTTCACCAACTTCGACACTCATTCGCCATTCCCCGTTCCATACTCCGGCGAATCCTCGGCAACCTTCAGTGGTGCGGTGTCCGACTGTTCATGCCGGATACTGTCCATCAACTTCTCATACAACGACTCTGGCGCAATATCAAACCCGCACTTCCATGCCAAGGTGGGCCATGAATCCAAATAAAATTCCGCGAAGACACTCGGATCGCGCAACGCCGCTGCAGCTTCATTCCGAAAAACAACATCCTTTAGATCAACGCGCCCAGACTCCCCCGTGTTGAATTCCAAGAAAACCTCGAAACCTTCCTCATAGTTCGCATCAACCAAATAAACACAATCCATAATTCACCCTCCCCCTCCTAGACAAGAGGCGCAATCGGATGGAAATCCTTTGTTTCCCACATCGTTAAAAGCTCATCGGCATTTATCTCCGCCCACTCCTCGACAAGCCCACGAACCCTGGCAGGCAGGGAACCCTCGCAAACATTTAGCGTTTTGATGGAAACCGATGCCCGATATTCGTTGTACCGCACATGAAAGTGCGGAGGGTTATGCTCATCAAAATACATGGTTATAACAATCCCAAGAAACCTACTTATCTCTGGCACAGCACGCTCCTTTTCTCAGCATTCCCATTCGCCGTCACCCGTTCCATACTCCGGCTCTTCTTCCGCAACCTTCATCTGATCTGGTGGCGATGGTCTAACAAGCACCTCGCCACGCAT